>JAFZMV010000114.1 GCA_017553205.1 Selenomonadaceae bacterium
TACTTCGTAGCCTTTTTCTTTGAGGTCAATTATTCTTGTGCGAACATACTCACGAATTTCATAACCGACTTTTTTTAAATTCATTCTTTCCATGTCTTTATTTTATCACATTTTTAGGATTTTTTGTCGTCGGAGTAATAAGAAAAGCAAATGCGTCGGTGGTTTTTGCGACACAATCTTTGACGGATATAGTGGAAAGTCCGATATTTTCGACGGTATTGGAATCGTGTCCGAGCCAAATTTTTTTGCCGAATGACAAAGCGTTGGAAGAATCGCTGAAAGAAAAATATTTTATGTTCGGCTTAAATCAAAGGAAGGTTGAAATAATAGCAAACGCGGTGCGTAAAAAACAATATTATTACATTTCGCCGTTGGGTTGTCGGTTGTATGATTTGGCACTGAAATATTGTCCGCTGAGTTTGGCGTATGTGGCAGTGAACAAAGCCGACAATCAGCAAGCGAAAAAAATTTTGGAAGAATTTGGACAGGAAAATTTTAATCGGCATTGGCTGGAATATCGAAAAATAAATTTGCCGGAAGTAGAAATGGAACGGAGGAGATTTATTTGATAGCAGGATTTTTAATATTTGTGATGTTTTATTTTGCATACCGACTGAATCGTGATGAAGGAATAATTGTTGATTTTAAAAACAGGCTGGAGATTTTGGAAAAATCGGGTGAAAAAATTGCGGAATAAAATTATTATTGATATAATCGGCACGGTGAGGTGTTAAATTGGAAAATTTACAAAAATATGAAGAACTGAAAAAAAGTTCGGCGCGAATAATAGCGAAAAGTTTGAGCGAAATGACACTGATGGAAGATTATTTTTTCACGGCGTTTATGCAAAATAATCACGAATGTATGAGGGCAACGCTGAGAGCATTTACGCAAAATGAAAAAATCGAAGTGACAAGCGTAAGAGTTCAGCACGTTATAAAAAACGGGGCGGAAGGTCACGGAGTTCGTTATGACAGTTTGATAGAAACAAAAGACGGCACAGTGTACGAAATGGAAGTAGAAAATCGTCCAGATAAATCGTTGGGCTTGCGACTTCGTTATTACGGCGCGATGTTTGACAAAGAAAATTTGAAAAAAAATGAGGATTACGCGAAATTGCCGCCGTATGTAAATATCGTTGTAATGCCGAAAGATGCACGAGAAAAAAATAAGCCGTTGTATTTTATAAGGCGAACATTTGTAGAATCGCAAAATGAAATTGGCGACGACAGAGCATTTTTTGAAGACGGCGAAATGATAATATTGGTGAATGCGCTGTACAAAAATTTAGAAAGTTACGTCGGAAAAGTGATCCACGATTTTACAACGCCGAGCGGCGAACCGAAATTGATTGAAGAATTTTCAAAAGCAATGGGAAATTTTTTGAAAACGGAGGAGGGGCGAATAAAAATGGCAGAGGATATTGTAAAATATGCGGCAAATTTGGAAAGTTTGGAAAAAGTAGTGGAACGAGCGGAAATTACAGTCAAGCGTTATGAAGAAACGAAACGCAGAGAAGCAGAAATGGAATTAAAACTTAATCAGAAAGATAAGGAAATTTCGGCATTAAGAAAAAAACTTGCGTTGGCAGAAAAACAGCTTAAATCAAAAGGTTTGGCGAGATAAGATTTTAGAAAAAATTTTAAAAATTGGTTGATGAGGAGTCAGCCAATTTTTTTTTTTGCAACTTTTCCAGAATTTGAGATAAAAATTTTGAATTATAATGAAAAAAATTTTAGTGGAGTGAGAAGGATGAAAAAAATAATTTTAGCGATGATAATTTGTTTTGGAATTTTTATAAGTGGAGAAAAAACTTCAGAAGCGTCAGAACTTTACGACGCAATTTATCAAAATATTTTATATTGCAACGGCGACGCGACAGAAAGTCAACAAATAACGGACGCGATATTTTATGCGGCGGCAAAATGTGAAGTAGATCCGATTTTAATAACGTCGGTAATGGAGGCGGAAAGCGGCTTTAATTTCAATGCGTTCAGTCCTGCAGGTGCGATAGGTTTAATGCAGATAATGCCGGAAACGGCGCAAGAGGTCGGAATGAAGCCCTACGATTTTTTTGAAAATATTTTGGGTGGAGTGATGTATCTTGGCGACCAAATAAAAAAATTTTCAAGCTGTGGAGAATATGGAATAACATATACAGTGGCGGCTTATAACGCAGGATCGGGTGCAGTCGAAAAATTCGGCGGAGTTCCAAACTATGCCGAAACGCAAAATTATGTGGTGACAGTTGCGAAAAATTACAACAAAATTTTAAAAATGTTGAGTTAGCGGAGGGATTTTTATGAAGTTGAAAGGAAAAATTTTAGCGACGGGATTATGTTTAGGAATAAGCGCGGGATTTATGGCAATGATACCGACAAGTCATCACACGTCGGCGGCAATAGCAGTAATCGACCAAAGAAATATAGAAGAGGCAATCAAAACGGCGATCCAAACGGCGAAAATATTGACGGAAGAGCAAAAGCAGTTGGCGTTGCAAATTTTGAATATGAAAAAGTTAGATATTTCAATGTTGCAAACTTTAATGAAACGAAACGAAGAAAAAGAAAAAATCCCGTTATCGGGAGATTTAATTTATCCTGACAGTTTGTTGAAAAAAAATGAATCGTTGGAAAAAATTTGGAACGAGCGAATCGGAAATATTGAGGACGTAATCAATGGAAATATTACGATTTATGACGCGGTAATGCAGGAGCAAAAACGCCAAAAAGCAATTCATCAGTCTGCGAAGGAAACTGCCGAAGTCGCCAAAGAAACTTTGAAACTTGACGAACAAAATCTTGAAGACGCAAAAAAAGCGTTGGAAGCGTCAAATAAAGCAGAGGGACAACAACAAGCAATGCAAGCCGGAAATTATATTTTGTACGATATTTTAACAAGTGTGGCGAGTGGGAACAGGTCAAAAGCCCACGCGGAAGCGGCGATGGCGGCATATTTTGACGCAAAAATACAGGAAGAGGCAGTGAGCGAAAGAATTTTGCACAACTCCACAGAAATTTCCAAAAAATGGGTTGAAAATATGAAATGAAGAAAAAAATTTTAATTTTGACGTTGATGTTAATATCGGTGAGTGCGGTCGGATACGCGGACAATAATTCGGCAATAAATTCAATCACAGGAAGTTTAAACGAGGGATTCGGAGAAAATTTTACAACGCAACTTGCAAATTTAAGTCGGAGCATTTTAAACGCGGCACAAATAATCGCGGTAATAATGACGGCAATAGCAGGCTGCATGGTTTGTTTCGGAATAAACGAAGGGAAAAAAACATTTTGAAATTGGGTTTTAGGAATCGGGCTGGCGATAAATTTCGGCGACTTGATTTTAAATTTATGGAGCGTTGAAAGTACAACTGAGCCGACAAAAATTGAAGATTATAAATTGTTGCTGAAAAGTTCGGACGACCCATCAGTAGATATTTTGTCGCCGTTTATGAGATATTACATCGGAGTGATAATGAGCGGCGCGGCGACGATTGCGCCATACGCAGTAAATCTGACGTTAATTTTGGCGATAATGGACGGCGGTTTAAAATCTGCGCTGAATTTGATAGAAGGCGACAAAGTGCATTATTTGGTGACAATGGTGCTGAAAGTCGGATTTTACATATTTTTAATCCAAAGTTGGGTCGGGACAACTTCAAATTTTCAGCTGATGCCGGCGTTGAGTTCAGGATTTGAAACAATGGGCTACACGGCAGGCGGTGCGCCGGAAATGATAAAGGAATTTGACAGAAATAATCCCGATTCAAATGTGGACGTGCAGTCGAATCAAATAGTGACAAATGCACTGAATTTTTTCAACATATTTTGGGAACACGCACAACAACAAAATATGCTGACAATTTTAATCGGGTTGGTATGTGTAATAGCGGCGGTAATAATATTATTTTTAACTGCACTAGAAATGTTCATGGTTCGGATAGAATTTTGGACAATGGCACTGTTGACAATTCCGCTGTTGTCCTTCGGCGTGATAGAGCAATTAAAATTTTTGTCAGAAAAAGCAATAAATGCGATGTTCAACTTGGCGATAAAAATTTTTGTAATTGCTTTTATCTCAACAATGTCGGTAAAAATATTGACGGGCTTGGTGGAAAATGCGAAGGAAGTAGCAACGTCGAGTGATTTTATCGGAAATGTGAGTTATTTTTTGCAAGTGTTGCTGTATGCACTGATTTTATATTTAATCACGAAAAAAATCCCTGAATTGGTGTCGGGACTTTTGTCAGGAAATCCGTCGTTAAGTGGCGGAAATTTTAAAGAAATGGCAATGAATGCAGTACAAGGAGCAGTAAATACAGTAACGAAAGGTGGCAGAGTAACAGGAGCAGCAGTCGGAGGAATGAGTGCTTTTTCAAAATCGGCGGGAGCAATGTCCGAATGGGGAGGCAAAGGAAATTTTGGAGCAAATGCACTGAGTTTGGCAAACGCGGCAGGCGGAAAGGCAATGTCGATGATGAAACAAGCGGCGATAGCGGGAGGAAATGCACTGAAATATCATAATCCAATATATCAAGGTTATCAAAATGCAATTTCAAGTTTGGGGAACAGTACAAACGGACTTTTATCAAAAACGCCAAACGCAAATTCAAACGGCTTAACTTCGAGCGAAATTTTAAAAAATTTGTCAAATAATGAAACTGCGACAACAGCGAACGAAAAAATTTCTCCTGTCATTAAATCGGCAAAACAAGATTTAGTAAAAGAAAAAAGTCCGCGACAAGGAGAATAAAATGTTGAGGTGGATTTTATTTTTTTTGCTGAGTTTAAATTTTTCAGCAATATGCGAAGCGTATGATTTGGAGTATGGCGATGAAGTATCAAAACTGCCGGCAATAACGATAGTAAATCCGCTGGATGGGAATTTGGAAATAAGTTCAGATTTTTCATTGGTGGGAAGAGTTCATCCCGTTTTCGGAAGTGTGAGACCGCACAAAGGAACAGACATAGCGGCTAATGAAGGCGCAAATATTTATGCGACACACGATGGAATAGTAAGTTATGCAGGTTGGGCGGAAGGTTACGGCAATGTCGTTTATTTGAATACAATGATAAACGGGACAAATTTTGAAACGAGATACGCACATTGCTCGGCATTATTAGTTTCAGAAGGACAAAAAGTTAAGGCAGGAACGATAATAGCGCGAGTGGGAAGTACGGGTTGGTCAACAGGTCCGCATTTGCATTTTGAAATAAGAGTAAACGGAGAGCCGATAAATCCGAGAAGATATTTGAAGGGATTACCGGCGTCAAGCGGTACAGGTTACGGCACGTTGCCCGAATCTTTACAAAGTTCATTTGATGCGATGTATGATTTCGGAAAACCGTTGCGCGAAGTGATAGAAAATTTTGGAAGTGTATGTCAGGAAGCAATCGCAAAAATTTTAGAAATAATCCGCTGGCTGTTGATGGTGTTAATCACAATCGACTTGGCAATCGGAGCGTCGCTATTTGCAGTAAATCCGAAAAATGACAGCAAAAATATATTTAAATACATCATACTCAAACTTTTGCTGTATGTCTTTCTGATATATTTTTTGGCAAATTGGAGTTCGGCGGTGGCAAATTTCGCGAAAGATTTATTCACTGGATTTGGCGGACTGATGATGGGTGCGAGTGCAGAAGAGGCAATGGAGGCAATATCCAATCCGATGGACATCGTGTCGAAAGGAGCAAACATTGTCGCGCCAATTTTTAATGAACTTTTCAAAATACACGGCGTGATGGACATGATGACAAAAATAGCATTGTGGTTGCCGTCGCTGTTCTTTGCAGTAATATTGACAATCTGCTTTTTCATAATCTCGGCGGAAATAACGTTGGCGAATGTGGAATTTTACCTGATGATGATAACAGGATTCACAACATTTTTTTTCGCGGGATTAAAGCAAACGCGACATATCGCCGCTAAGGGCTTGAACGGAATTTTTACAATATCAATTAAGCTGATGTTTATATGCGTTTATTCATTGATATTGCAGTTCGTACTATATAACATAGAAGTCGATAATTTTTATTCAGTGGCAAAAACGGAAGTGGGAAGTGGAGAAATAAGTTCGATAGAGCAACTAATGGTGCACATACGCGAAGTAGAATCAAGTAACCGCTATTATGTGGATAACGGCTTGGGATATTTCGGAGCGTATCAAATAGATTATGCGAACTATGACAACTGGACGAATTGGACTGCGGATTATGTGGCAAACGGCGGAGTATTGGAAAGTGCTCCAGTGACAGCGGAAGAACCGCACGGACCAGCATGGACACCGACAAATCAAGACAATATCGCACGATACATTTTGACGGGCTATTACAAAAAATATGGTTCGTATGAAATGGCGGCGAGGTGTTGGAATCAAGGCGAAGGCGGCAGATTAAATTCCGATGCTGATGTATATTGGGCAAAAGTGTCGGGAACAGAGCCGACGACAGGAAAATTCACAGAACCGACAGCAACAATAAATATGATATTGCTGTTTAAAGTAACGTTTGTGACATTGATGTTTTTTTTGATAGGAAGTCGAGTATCAAAAGATATTTTAGAAATTTTTGGAAGTACGGGAGGATTTAAATTTTTAGGCGGAGGAAAAGAGAGTGAATAAAATGAAAAAAATTTTGACGGCATTGGGAGCAACTTTAACTTTGGGATTTTTCAGCGGATATGTAGCATTTGCACACACAGTGCCAGGCTGGGACGAGCCGTATGATATTGATGCTTACTATAGTTTGACCAAAATTTCTTGGGCAGACAGTCCGTCGCCGTATGCGGTGAAAATCGCACGTACGGTGTGGAGTGGGGGAAAACTTAGCGATTACTTCAAAGAGTTACCTATCACTATATATTAAATCAATTTTGTTTGCTGACAAATTTAAAAATATTTTGGAAGTGACAACAAATAAAACGTTGAATGACGAGATAAATACAAAGCCATTTGATGAAAAGATTTTTGCTGAAACTTTCGATGCATTGAAAATTTTGAAGAATGGTATAGAAAAAGTTTCAAAACAAATTGATTCACAGGAAATAGAAAAAAATTTACTGCAAGGTGATGACGATGAGTGGGAAAATTTTAATCCGAAATTTAATCACGAAGAAAAATTTCTCTGGCTCAATGAGCAATATAAAAATTTTGCAGACGGAGCGAATCAGGAAGTCAACGATTTGGAAAATGTTTTTCAATCTGCCGCCAAAATTTTAAATCACACGAATTTGGCAGAGGGAAATTTGCAAGTACAACAAGCACGGAATGAACTTTTAACATTGTTGGCGTATGAGTTGGCGAGAAAAAATGCGTTAGACGCGAATTTTGAGCAAATGCAAGCACTGTATCAAATGAGCGAGTACGATAAAAATGTGGAATCGGCTTATATTGATTCGATAACAAAATTTAACGTGGCAGACCCGTATGACGCGGAAAATTATAAACTTTTGCGTGAAGAATATAATTATAAAAAGCCGGAACCGGTGGGTATGCCCGATTTTAAGTAGGGAGAGAAAAAATGAGAGAAAAAAATTCTATGACTTTCAATTTATTCGAAGATTTTGACGACAATTTAAATAAAAATATTTTTGTCGCAACGGTGACTGAATCAGTAAAAAATGTTTCCGCGAAAAAAAATAATCGAATTGAAGATTTTGGCGAAAAATTGGAAGGTGCAAGAAAAGATGCACATCATATTTATCAAAAATTATTGAGAACAGCGGCGGAATCAGAAATAAAAAGTCAGCCGTTTTCAAAATCTTTTCCCAAGCCGGATTATCAAAAACTTTTGGATAGTGGCGAGGAAAAGTGGAAAGTATCGGCGATACGCGCACTTCGCGATTTTCTTTCACCAAAACCAAAAGGTGCGTACAGTTGGGCTTTAGATGATTGGACAAAAAAAGCGACGGAACTCAGAGATATTGCAGTTGCCGTAATGAATGACGAACTCAGCGAAAGTGGATTCAAAGATAGATTGTCAATGCTGGCGAGAACAAATTTTCCATTTAATCGTAATGATGAATGGCAAATACAAAATATTTGTTACGCATATGAAAAACTCGGACACGAATATGATTTTTCCGAACTAAAATTTGTAAATTATTACTCCGACGACAATAAATACTAAATTTTTTTCGTGAGATTCTATTCGCATTTCACGTCTGCTAAAAATTTCTCACAGTTTTTGGTAATTTTAATCGTCGGAGTAATAGTATTGTTTATACAAATCAAAATCTTTCGGGCGAATTTTCGGATCACGCCCTTTATATTTACCTGCGGCTTTGGCAAGTTGAATACCTTCGCGCTGGCGTTGTAACAACAATTCGCGTTCAAATTCCGCAATCGCACCGAAAATAGTGAGCATGAACCGACCTTGCGGCGTTGAGGAATCAAGTTGTTCCTTCAAACTGCGAACTTTTACATCTTTTTTTGTCAACGTTTCGACAATATTTAACAAATCAGTAGTGGAACGAGCAAGCCGCGAAAATTCTGAAACAATCAACTCGTCGCCTTCACGCAAAAAATTCATCATTTCATTGAATTTCGGACGCTGTGCAGAGCGGGCAGAAATTTTATCGACGAAAAATTTTTCAACGCCATTTTTTTTGAGTTCAACAATTTGTCGCTCCTCGTTTTGTTCAATAGTAGAAACTCTAACATAACCGACACGCATAAAAAACACCTCCGCAAGATTTTAATTCTTCACGCAGGTTTTATCAACAAGAATCTTAAACAATGCTTACAGTTGTAAAATATCAATCTTATTTAAAATTTTTACAATTCTTCAGAATCGGAAACACCAAAAAGAAAATTTGTAAAAATAGGGTACTCCCTAAATTAACGCCAGATATTTACTTTGATCATTAACGGGAACTTTGAGGGCGTTCATAGCTTGTTTTGCAGTAAAGTTTGATGTCTCCATTAAATTGCGGATATTTTCAATTAAAGTTTTTTCTTTACCATCAGCTTCTGCCTTTTCTGCAGCTTTTTTTGCCGCTTCAGCAATTTCATCTTTAAAAATTTCAGCAATAATACTACTCATCGAATTCACCTCATTTTTATTTTCTTTCAAAAATTTAACTCTGTCAGCAAGTTGTTTGTGACGCATATCTTTCGGATTTTCACAAAGGAAATCGTGAATTAAATCGTCCAGCGGTTTTCCTTCTTCACCTTTAAAACTGCCATTGACGTAAATAATGTGAGTACCGTCTCCAAATTCTTTGCCCGTTTCTCTAACGATTCTGTCAATGTGGTAAATTTTTTCATCGTCGCCGATAACATCATTTTCAGTTATAAAAATAACAAAGCTATTTGGCAATTCTTTAAATTCTTCTTGCTTATTCAATTCGTGATAATCAAGCATAACCGAGTTGTAACGAGCGCGTTCAGGAATTGCCCCAGCGTCAGCCCTTTGGACTTCTATGTTATAAAGTTTACCTTGAGTATCAGTAGCAAAAACGTCAAAACGAACGGAACGACCATAAATATTTTCTATGCTTTTTTGAGTTTGAACTTCTAAAACTTTCAAATCATCTTTTTCAAGAATAATCCGCAGAATATATTCAACGTCCTTTACATTATCGTCAAAACAGGCACTGAAGAACGCATCGTCTATCAGGCGAAATTTTTTTAATGCCTCTAAATATTTTTCTTGCAAAAATTCATCATCTCCAGTACTTTTCCTGAATTATACCATTTTTTGAGAATGAAGTTCCAAATATTTTTCTTCATCAGTTTCAAAGGTAAAAAATATTTTTTTGAAGTGCTCAGATTCTTTTTTGATTCTTTCGATTATTTTTTCTTTCGGAATTAATTCATCAGTATCGCTCAAAATGTAAATGGGAAGATTATGAAGATTATTCAAAAGATCACGGCGATTTTTTTCTAACCGATTTTTCAAAATTTCCGAAACTGATAAGTCATCAGCATTATTGGTAAGTAAAAGTTTTCCGTGATGATAATCCTGATAAGAAAATTCAATCCAAGTTTTTGAAATTTCTTCCTGCATTTTCCAATCGTATAAAAATTCGTAGGCAGAAACGCCGGTTAAAATTGTTTCCGCAGAATATGAAAATCCTTGATTATCTTTAATTTCAACATCGCTACCGTGATAAATAATTTTCAAGCCTTGAAATAAAGAATCAAAATTAATTTCTTCGGCTATCGGATTAATTCGTTCTTTTCTCAAAAATTTTAAAACATCGGAAGCCTGTTGAATTTTTTAAAGGAAGATTTCAGGAGTTTTTTCAATTTCGGTTAAAATATCGTCAGAATAAGTCGGCAGAAATAAATCCAATTTAGTGTTTAACTTGGATTCAACGAGCCACATTTGAACCGTCAATATCTGTATTAAATCATCTTGAAAAAATTTAGCCGCGTAATTCTTTACAGCGTTAATGCCGTCTTGCAGTGAAATTTTATTTTCGTCCGATTCGAGAATGCCGCGAACAATTAAAAAATCTAAAACCTCATCTAAAGAGCGATTTTCAGTTTCAAATTTTTCTAATTCGTTTACATCAGCCGCGTTAAAAAATTCTTGCAAGGAAGTACAGCCATCTTTGATAACTTCCAAAAATTCAGGCGCGGCATTTCCTTTCAAAGTCCAATGATTGATTTGAATGTCGTTGAGAGAAAACCAACGCGGATCGCCGTAATTTCTTTCAGACGCCAAAAGCCGCAAATAATTCAAAGTGTTAAATTTACGTTTAATTTCCCCGTCCAAGTACGGTCTCTCAGAAAAATTCTTCGCATTTATCAATTTAAAATGATTAAGCCGAATATGCTGACAAATAGCCAAAATTATTCCTCGTCGATTTTCTAAAATTTCTTTATTGTCCATAAAACAGCCTCTAAACGTTATTTTTGAATAACATCAGAAATGAGTAGCGTTAATGTTGGCGGATAAAACGATGAATCATAAGCCGTTGATAATTTCCGGCTCAAACGAATTTTTGAGAAAAGTAATAGCCACGGCAATATTTGATAACTTGCCAATAAAGTTTGCGGACAAAAGAATGCAAAATGAAGTTGAAAGACAAAGGGAGATAAATGACGTTGAAAGACGAGAATTTATAGCCAGAGGAGGAAAAATTTTAACAGAAAGCCCAAATATACAGCCCATTGCTCAAAATTTAAAAACACGAAAATTAAGTGAAGTGGTGAAACATGGCATAAACGTACCGACGCTTTCACAGCTAAAAAAGATAAATTTTGCAAGCGAAGAAAATGAAACGATGCTGTCAGATGAAGAAATTTTAAAATTGAATGAACTGGCAAAAAAAAGTAATGAGAAAGTGAGATGGGATTTTTCGGAAAAATTTAAAAACCTTGCAAAAGAAACAGCACAAGAAATAATGAAAAATATAGAAGAGAAATTAGAAAACGTATATGGGGAATCGCACGTTGAATATATCAATAGGGAAAAAGCATATGACACGGGCGTTTCACAAATTTGTCAAAGTGATTGACTTTTGAAAAATTGACTTTAAATGTTTCATTTTTTAAGAAAATATTTCGCATTTTTTGATAGATAACATTCCAAAGTTGCAAAATCTGAAAAACAAATTTAAAAAA
>JAFZMV010000012.1 GCA_017553205.1 Selenomonadaceae bacterium
AAATATTTATCAAATTCATCGGCAGGAATAACTCTGGGCGATATTAAAACATCAAAATCCAAGTCTACGTCGTTTGTATAATCCCAAAGTTGCTGGCGTTTTTGTTGCAAGTCCAATCGTTCACCGTCGATAATTGCCGCAAAATCAATATCTGAATCTTCGTCAAAGTCACCGCGTGCATAACTTCCGTACAGGTAAATTCCGTGAATTTTATCGCCATAAATTTTTTTATAGCAATCAACCACTTTATCGCAAATAATTTCTAAATTTGGCATTGCGTTCATAATTTCAACTCCTTTGGTATCTGTCGAAATGTTATTCTGTTTTCTTCCAAAAAATTTTCGTCCAGCCTGCAAGCCGATCCGTAAATTATTTTTTCTCCGTCGTGCTGTGGAAGTGATGACAAAATTTTTTTCGTCAGAATATTTCCGCCCTTAACGCTTTTATCCTTCAAAATCCCGTTGTACAAAAGATAAATCGCCGTGCCTTTACAAATTCCAAGCAACGGTGAATTTTTTTGCTCAAGGTAAGGCGTTTTTGTAGCACTAAACCACACAAAATTTGCAAGCTGGGCAAATGTCACCGATGAATTTATTTTCCCTTCCGCATCGGTAATTTCTGCTCCAAGCCGATAAAAATCAAAACTTCCACCGACTCTTTTCACTCTCTCCGCCGTAATCGTCTTGCAATATTCTTTTTCCTCAATCAAAATAAATTTTCGGTTTCCGCCGTCCGACTCATTCAACTTCAAAACTGCATGTGCCGTTGTTCCGCTACCTGCAAATGCGTCTAAAATTATCGCGATCTTGTCCGTATTTGTCGCAATTCCGATTAAATGTTGAATCAAACTTGAAGGCTTTGGAAAACTAAATTTTTTCTCTCCAAAAATTTCCGTGATTTCTTTTGTGCCGTCTTGACTCATTCCGATTTCTGCAGGCAAAAAAGTACTCGCCGCCACCATTCCAAAATTTTCTCCGGCTTTCCTCATGTCATCATCTTTCCAATATCTAAGCACAGGCTTTTTAATCTTCAAAAAATCATAATCACCGGGAAAAATTATTCTGTTCGCTTTGAAATAATCTTGAAAAGTTTCTTCAGTAATTGCCCAAGTTCTCAACGGATTCGCAGGATATTTTTTTCCGTTCTTCGGATTAACAATCGTGAAAAAACTGTTCGGACGTTCTGTCGCAGTTCTTTGAGTTGTTAAATCGTGAAATCTCCACGCACGATTTAGAAAATCTTCCGTCGAATAATATTTTCTTTCCTTGCCCTTCACTTGACCGAGAAATTTTTCATTCGCATAACACAAAATATTTTCGCAGTCTTGAGAAATTCCATGCGGAACATCAGACTTTGCGGTTCGCTTTCTCCATGAAAAATTTGCCACAAAATTTTTTCTGTCAAAAATCTCATCGCAAATAACTTTCAAGTATGCCTGTTCCGTGTCGTCGATTGAAATAAAAATTGCTCCGTCTTCGGAAAGAAATTCTCGCAAAAGTTCCAGTCTCGGATACATCATTGACAGCCAATCAGAGTGCGGAAAATTATCATTGTAATTCTCAAACGCCGCTCCCGTGTTATATGGCGGATCTATGTAGATGCACTTGACTTGTCCACGATAAAACGGAAGGAGCGATTTCAGAACTTGCAAGTTGTCGCCCTGCACTATCGTATTTCCTGAATTTTTTTCTCCGAACGACAAATTTTTATTAAATTCCAAAAGTCGCGTTCTCGTTGCTTTTGAAATTCTCAAAGCCTCGTCCTTAGCGTCCCATTTCAACTCAAGCAAAATTCTCACTCCAAAAAGCAAACCTTAATAAACTCAACTGAAGTATTAAATTTCTATAAACCAGCTAAATCTATTGTCTTCCCCAATTTTTACTAATCTTTTCCACATCCAATGAATGCCACTGTTCTTGCCAAATTTGCCAGTAAGGAATATCTGCCGATGCGGGTACAGGATCACAGGCATCGACTCGAACCACTGATGGAAGAATAACAGCATCTCCTATCAGCAAACCCTCTCCGACTTTAAGAGTTGACATCCTGTCTACGAGATTCCCCATTGTATCTGGTAATAATCGCTTGACGTAATTTTGATCCGCTGGATTTGTAAGTCTCATTGACAAAAAATTATTGCATTGAGAGAAAATTGTTTCGGAAATTTCTGAAGGACGTTGACTAGCCAACAAAAGTGTTACTCCATACTTCCTACCTTCTTTGGCGATCCGTTCAATTGATTCCCTAGATGCTCTGTACTTTGAAGCCTCATTATTAGGAACATATTTATGAGCCTCTTCATAAACTAAAAGCAACGGTACATCATTTATGCTATTCTCATCGCCACTTTCAACAATACGCAATCTTTTGTAGTAATATCCATACTCAAAGAGAATCCTAGAAATAAGAGACACAGTAATACTCAAAACATCAAACGGAATACCGCTGAGATCAAGAATGGTTACATTGCTTTTCTTATCGCCATAACCCATAAGAGTTTTAATGACATTTTCAAACGTTGTGTCTTTGGCTGTATCTCCAAGTAGAAAATCCAATCGCTTATCTGCCAACTTGTTCTCAAGTCGGCTAATAAAATTGGTAAGTTTTCCATTCAAAGGACCTGCTTTAGTTTTCTCCTTTTGTTGACTAGGAATTTTCTCTGCGTCCAAGAAATGTGCTTTTTCGAGGACATCTCCAATCTCAAATTTTAATGGTGAATCAAAATGAATTTTTTCTTTATCGGACTCATCGCCATCGAAATATGACTTCTTGCTATTAACTACGGCTTCCTTGAAAACATTTCTTTGGTTATGATCATTTGATTCTGTATCAATGAACAGTTCTTGCAATTCGTCGCTGTTCAACAACCAGTAGGGAAGTTTTAGATTTGAAATATCGATAAAATTGGCATTTGGAAATGCAGCCTTATACTCGGAATGAATATCGAAAATAATCACATGAGAATTATTCATTCCATTATACTCTCCGCATTTACCCTTTATCGCATTTTGAATGATTTTTGCAACTGTGTGCGACTTTCCTGAACCAGTAGATCCAACAATAGCAATATGCTTATTGAAAAATTTGTTGCCATCCACAGGTACACCTATGGCGTAATTAGATGATAATTTAGCAAAACTAAATTTTTTACTATCTTCTAGAGACTCTTCAAAAATTTTCCTAATCTCTTCTATTTTAGCTGGTTCAACTTTCTTGGGAGGTATTGCTAATGAATCACTACCACGTTCAAATTTACCATCACGAATAAGCCCCAACGGATTTGCCTCCAAGATGTATTTTCGTGTAGCTTTACCATCTGCGGTAACACATACTTCCATTGAAAAATTTTCAATAATAGCAATCATAACAGCATTGTCATTATCAGCAATCCTCAAATATGAGCCAACTCTAAGGCTATTTTCGGCAATTTCAAAATTTTTGATATCATCAACTGAAATTTTTACTTTATCGGGAAATACGGCTACGACTTCTGCTTGAAATTCTCGACCAATATCATTCATCAATCTAATACCTCTCTCAAATAATCTGATTTACGTCAATAGTACTTTGAACAAGGAAACTTTTGTTTACAGCCACGCTATTTTCATAAAAAGGTTTTTTTAGATAAAATTGGAAAACTATCTTCTTTCCAGTGCAAGCATCAAAAACAGCAGCAATCTGACTAAATTCGTTAATCAATTTGAGTCTTACACCTATATGGTAACTCACCTGACGTGTTAATGAAGATAGTGAAAACATTGCATCCTTAAACTCATAACCATCCCAAATGTGAATGCCATTTTGTAAAAGCATTTCTTTTACCTTCGCTAAACGTATTGCAGAAAGACCGTAAAGATGAACATACGGGCAAAAAGATTCAGATTCGATTTCTCGTTTAGACAACTTGCTCCAATTTTCACTAATCTTTATCAAAAGTTCAGCTAATTGCGCATCTTTAATAGCAGCATCGCATTCAATGAGAAATATGCGATTTACACATGGAACATTTAACTTCGTAAAAAATTTTCTCCTTGTGTCCTTATAAAATTTTTCAAATCCAACGTGTTCAATGTACCATTTGTCAAACAAACGTTGTTTCATACAAATTTCTTCGATGAATCTCTTTTTCGACACTTTTCTTGACGAAGAATTTTTTTCCACAGCAACCCGCTTTACGAAAGATAATGCATTAGTATAGTAGAAATAGCGTGCCTCATATTCATCACAAGGAATAAACTTCTGAAGTTGATTAACTATTTTTTCAATCTGTTCTTCATAGGTATCTGCATTCAGTCTCAAATTAATCCTCTCTAAAAAACTCCCTAAGTCAGAATCTGACAAATTTTTTTCAACATGGATTTCATGTTTTTTCCCATGTTTTACATACGTTAAGAAATGTTGTTTGACATAATCAACGGTCAGAGGAAATTGAATGGACTCACATCCAGAACTATAGTGAGCGAATAAATTGTATCGATAATGGACAGCATCTTTTCTATGTTCAACAAAATGAAGTAACATTGGGCGAATTGCTTTCCCGACGACTGATGGGATACACTTTACTTTATCGTAATACTTGCACTGAATGGCTTTTGTTTCATCAGGCGTAATAATATCTACGTCTTCAATTCCTTCAATTTGTACAGACTCGTCATCTGTTTTAAGTTGAAGAAGTTGTAAAATGAAGTGATCAAATTGAAAATAATATCCCTTAATAGTGCTTATAGCTTCACGACTTCTATTCATAACAACTTTTCTCCGAAAAAACTTAACCTTTTTCTTTGCGTTTCTAACTTTTAACATTCAATCAATGGGTTAAAGTTTCGTCATCTCTAACAAATGATTTTATTTCAAAGGGTAATCTCCGTTCACGTAACACTGTCTTCACGAACATATTCACACATACCGACACATTCATTCCTGTCTGCGAACAAAATTCCTCAAACCGTTTCTTATCCTCATGGCTTAATCTCACGCTTAAAATTGACTGTTGCACCATGTTTGTACACCTCCATATTGCTCTCCGATTGCAATTTTAACGAGTTGTATGACATTGTATTACAGCGTAAGATTTTTGTCAATTTTTCTTTTTTTTTTCTTTCTCAGCAAAAATTGAAGGGGGCTTCTAAAATAGTCCCCCTTTAATTTGTTAAGTACTTCTATTACATAAGTACTTACGGGTTTTTGGCTTGGTTGAAAAAACGGCGTAATGACGGGGAAAAACGAGCAAAAATTAGATTTTACGCGTGAGTGATTTTTCCTTTACGCGTGAGTGATTTTTCCTTTACGCGTGAGTGATTTTTCCTTTACGCGTGAGTGATTTTTCCTTCAGGCTTTTTTCATCATTTCAGTTTTTTTTCAGAAAAATAATGCTCTAAAGTGGCGTAGTTACTAAAAAGTCATAATGAAAATTTGCTGATTACATTCAAAAAAAAAGCCCCTAGCACAAAATCAAAAATTTGTCAAGTTTTTTTTTGTTTTTGTGCTAAAAGCAATTTTTTAGAAAATGATTTCGACAGAGTGAAAGTAGAGAGAATTTTTCTTAACTTTTTTATGGAGTTCATATTTTTTGATAAAGCCATTTTCTTTGAAACGATCGAGAATTTTAACAAGTTTTTGACGAGTAGTCTTCTTTTTTGTCCGAACATTGTCACTATTCTGCTGGATGTCTTCGATGCCGTCAATTTGGTAAATGCGTTCAAGGAGAATAATGCGGGAATAAGGTTGCTTACGCTTGGCAGTTTTCTTCATGGTATCGATTTCGCGGGAGAGAAAGTTGGCAAGTTCATCGGTGTGATCGCCACGATTGAGAGCAATTTTTTTATCAGCCTTTTTTGAGGTGTCAAGGAATTTGATAGGAACAGCGGAAATTTGCCCTTTAGCTTTGGCATATTTGTAGAGAATGGGAGTATCGAGAATTTTCCAAACTTCGGCAAATTCTTCCTTTTTTTCAAAAGGTTCACCTTCGCTGACACGATAGCCAATAACACTGAAATTCAAGAGACGACCTGTATAAGTAGCCTGAAGATTTTTGTAGATTTTACGCTCATAATTGAGAGGTTTGCGACTGCTGAGTTTATACCATACGTCCAATTTTTCAGAGTCATCGGTAGTGATGGTCATCCAAAAACGAGCGATGTGAAATAAACTGCGTCGAATTTGCTCACGCTTTTTTTCTGTGAGTTTAGCTTTTGGGTTTTGAGTAATGACACGGAGAAGTTCGACGGTTGTAAAAAATTTATTGCCTGTAGCGTAAATGGTAGAGACAGCATCGTAAACACTGCGATCAAAATGAGAAAGTTCTGCACCGGTAACAACATCACTACTTTTGATAATTTTCTCGTAGTCGAGGTGAACAATGCAACCAAAATCTTCATTTCTTTTGATAGTCCTAACTCCAGCATCAATACCGATGGGAAATCGATTAGCCCAAGTTAAATTGCTGACTTTATCTTTAGGAGAATAATGAGTTTCGGGAGTTAAATAGTCTGTTTCCTCAAACATTTCTTGTTCGTCGTCATCGATAAAAACAATCGGAGTATTCAGAGACTTCATCATTCATCTCTCCTTTAGTTGAAATATTCGTTGTCGTCAATGTTATCAATTTTTTTGATAGTTTCAAGTAAATAATCGGTATTTGAATCTGACAAAAATGAATTAGACGCTTCAAGTTTAAAGGGAATCGACCGAGTACGAACAACAGCTTTCAGAAAAAGTGTATAAGCTGCCGATGGGGTAAGTCCGATATCTTCGCAAATTAACTCGGCTTGACGTTTCAATTCACCGTCGACTCTCATGGTTATTGTGGTAGTTTTAGCCAAAGTTTTCACCTCCATTTTTTCACTTGATTATAAAATTTTGACTTTATTTTGTAAATATTTTGAGAGACAAAATTGCAGTTTTTTTTATTTTGGGAGAATTTCGGGTGCAACTGCAAGTTCAATGAGCGGAACGAATGGCAAATTTTTGAGTGGCGAATCAAGGCAAAATCAGAGATTTTTGGCGTTTCACGAAGTGAAATGCGGAAATGAACATTGTCAAAAAAATTCGCTTTTTGGTTTTGTGGGGGAAATAAAAAAATCTCCTATTCGAGATTTTTGGCTCAGATGAAAAATTTTATATACCTCTAAAACCGCCGTATTTACCCTCTATAGCGTCTGAAAATATTTTTCCAATAAGACCCCACATCAATAAGTTCAAAACCTCTTAAATCGGGCGTAGAGCGTCAAAATTAAATTACACGAATGAATCAGTTAAAAAATTTTTTTGGAGTTTACGTTGCAAATAAAAAACAGTCATACATCATAAAAATGTTGACTGCCTTCATTTGGAAAATTTTCATTCAGGATAAAAATTCGTTTATTTGAGTTGAAAGATTGCGACCGATTTCATCAAGTTTCACTGCCATGAGAAATTTACAAAGTCCATGACTTTTTTCTGCCCAAATATTTCCGAGCAAATTTTTTTCTTTGGAATCGTCGGTACTTCTGTAAATTTCGCCTTTATACTCGACGACGGCAAAAGTTCCGTTTTTCAGTTTTACAACAAAGTCGGGATAAAAATTGTCTTCATGAGTAGGCAACCAAAAAGAATATTCGGGTTCACGCTCGATATTTCTTATCCAAGTTTCCACATTCGGATTTGCGTCAATACATTGGGCACAAGAAACTTCTTCGGAATTCATTTCGCCCACTGTCGAATAAAAATGTTTGTGAAATTGAACAGAACCTTGATAAAATTTTTTGGCGGGATAAATCGCCGGATTGAAGGTAAATTCAATATCTCTTTCAACGCGAACTTTTGGAGATTCACTGCCAAAAAGAATCAATTGCCAATTTTGTTTATAGGCTTTGTCTTTCAAAATTTCAATTTTTTCTTCAAGCAATTTTCTGATGGAAAATCTCATTCTGACCAATTCTTCAAGCGAAAAATTTTTCTCGTTGATGAGTTGATTTAAAGCACGTCGTGTAAATTCTGCAAAATCTTCGGGAGTAATGAATCTGTCCTTAATTTTTTCTGCAAGCCAGCCGATGAGTTCCGACTGAGTCCAATTTGTTTTTCCAGAGAATAAACTTTGAGCATCATCGAGCAATAATTTTTCGGTCAGTTTATTGCCGTGCAAGTCTATTTCGTAGAATTTTATATCAGATTCAACTTTTGAAAGTGGCAAAAAATAATCTTGAGTATCGGTCAGCGTCCAGCCTTCTTCGGGGAAAAAATCTTCTCGCCTTGCAATTTCCGCTCCATTGCCAAAATCCAAGCATAACTGCGGAACCGAAAATTTTATTCCACGTTCTGCCGGAGATTTTTCTCTGTGCGACGAGATATTTCTTTGAGAAAATGCTTGCAAAAATTTTTCACGGTTGTCAGATTTTCTAAAAATTTTATTTTTGTTGTCCGTCAATTCTTTTACATCTTCAACAGAAACATTCTTAAAAGTTACGTTGTAACTGCCGCCCTCAATCGTTTCAAAAATAATATGACTTTGCAAATTCATATTGAGCGAATCAATTTTTGGCGGTTCTGAAGTTGTAATTTGGACGGTAAATTTCTCGTCAAAAAGTTTTTGCTGACGTTTAACCGCAAAATTTACTTCCCTATCATCAAAGCCCATTCCAAACAAATCGTCTTTAATTTTGCCGACTGCTTCAGTCCACGAACTGACACGAAAAAACGCATATGCTTGGTTGAGTTCGGGAGAATTTCTGCGTTTGGCATAAGGCATTCGCAAAACTCTGCCCAAAAGTTGTTCCGCGTCTCTTGCCGAATGTGTATTTGACAGCGAACAAAAAACTGATACAAACGGACAATCCCAACCTTCTTTCAAGGCTTGCACTGTGATGATATGCCGAATCGGACATTCTCTCGAAAATAAATCTATCCCGTCCAACTCGTGTACATTTCCCGTTGCAATAGCTATTTCATTTTCAGGGATTTTTGCACCTTCAATCAAATAATTTTTCACGAAATCAACGTTGAACTCTCGATTTACATTTTCAGCTTGATAAAGTGCAATCGGGCGTATATATTCCGATTCCGACAAGGAAATTTTTTCCAACTCCGCTCGTTTTTGAACTGCAAAATCTAAAGTTTTTTCGGGAGAATCTGAAACTTCGCCGAGAATTATCGGCAACTTTATCATTTCTTCGCGATGTAATTCTTCAGCGGTGACCTTTACCAAAACATTTGAATTTGAGGCAGGAGTTGCCGTTAATTCTATCACTGCCGACGGTCTCAAAATTTTTGTGACATCAAAACTTAAAACTGTAGAATAATTATGTGCCTCGTCCACTATCATCAACGGTCGAACATACGAAATTAAATTTGCAAATGATTCATATCGCCCTTTTTCATCAAGAAAAAAATAATTTTGGCAGGGAATTTTTGTAAAACACGCTCCGAGTTCTTCATCAGCCTGATAAACTTTTCTTCCTTCCCTGTCCTCGACTTTGAACGATTGGAAAGTTGCAACACAAATATTTAAAGCCTGCGTTAAATCCTGCGGACGAAGTCTGCGAAAATCTGCAACGTCAAAAATGTTCACTCTGCCTTTAAAATTTCTATACAAAATTTGGCTGTAAAAATTATTTGGATTTTTCAAGACTTTCAACGTTTGTTGCCGGATTTCATTTGAAGGCACGAGCCACAAAACAAAGGGAAATTCGCGTTCAATAAAATTCTCTGCCGCCAAATTTATCGCATTTGTCCCAATCAAAGTTTTTCCGCCACCTGTCGGAAGTCGCAAGCAAATATAAGGCACGTTTTCCAAATTTCTCAACGGCTGATATTCGGGATTATACCCTTGTGCGTCCTGATATTTTTCAAATGCTTTTTCGTTGCCGATAATTTTGGTGTCAGTCAAAAAGTCGGATAAAATTTCCAACGTTCTTGCTTGGTATTTTTTCAACTTCATTGATCGGCACTCTCCAAAAATTTTTTTATCGCCTCATAAAATTCGACGGCATTGTTGTACTGGGTTTCAGTTTCTGCACGAGAGACAATTACAAAATCTTCATAATCACAATCATTTCTGAACTTGAAAGCATTACCAATGTATTTTGACAATGCAACGTCAAAAATCCCTGTTTTTATGTAATTTCTCCGAAAGTAACTGATAACCGCCGAATGTTTTTTAAAATCAACTTCTTCTTCAGCCAACAATGCTCGTACTGCAGTAAAAATTGCATAGTACGAACGATTAATTGAATCTTTGAGAAAATTTAGCTGTAACATAACTTTGGAACTTTCCAAAAATTCTTTTGAACGCTCCAAGCGATATTTTGTCAAATCACGCAAGGCGTTTTCCTTCCTTCAGAATGTTTTGATAATACGGCAACTCATGAAAATATTTATCAAATTCATCGGCAGGAATAACTCTGGGCGATATTAAAACATCAAAATCCAAGTCTACGTCGTTTGTATAATCCCAAAGTTGCTGGCGTTTTTGTTGCAAGTCCAATCGTTCACCGT
Source organism: Selenomonadaceae bacterium (assembly GCA_017553205.1). Lineage (GTDB taxonomy): Bacteria > Bacillota > Negativicutes > Selenomonadales > Selenomonadaceae > Quinella. The sequence continues at coordinate 10,471 of JAFZMV010000012.1, forward strand.
CGATAATTGCCGCA
>JAFZMV010000013.1 GCA_017553205.1 Selenomonadaceae bacterium
TCAACACTGGAGCGGACACGGCTACGAAAAAGGAGAAACTCATTCTTTTTGGTTGGCGTTCCTCCGTGATGTTTTCAATATTTCCGAGCCTGAGAAGTTCATAAATTTTGAAGTGCCGGTAAAACTCAAACATAAAAGTTTTATCGACGCTTTTTTACCAGACACAAAAGTTATCATTGAGCAAAAATCTTCCAGCGTGAAACTTGAAAAAAATCAAACGCAGTCCGACGGTGAAATTTTATCTCCTTATGAACAGGCACAGCGTTACGGGAACAGTTTGCCTGTTTCAATGCACCCAAGATTTATTATTGTCTGCAACTTCAAAGAATTCTTGATTTATGACATGGAGTTGATGAGCGAGCCGACAAAAATTTTGTTGGAAGAACTGCCCGAAAATTTCCACGCTTTCGACTTCATGATTGATCCGAATAAAAATAAAAATCGAATTGAACTCTTCTTTTTTCCGTCATATTCTCCACAACTCAATCCTGATGAATATTTGAACAATATACTGAAGAAAAATGTTCATTCAGGCGATTTGCCACATACTGAACTTCAACTTGAACGTAAAACTAAAAATTTCATGAATGCTATTTCTCATCAACCTGATAAAATTTCAAATCTATTTTTACACGAAAAATTGGTTTTTATGAAACACGCTTTTGCCTCTTAATTTTTGCTTTTTTTATCGTCGGAGTAATAACCTATGATGTTTTGCTTTTGATGTTAAGTTTGACATACTCCATTCGTATTTTACAGATTATCAAAAAGCATTGCTCCGACACTCGAATAAACTTTTTTTGCTTTAGATTTTATTTCTTTTCGTGCGGTGTTGACTGTAAAACCGTTAAACGCTTCAATCATCGGCAAATCATTTATTTCGTCTCCGATTGCAAAAACTTCGGAATTTTTCCAACTCATCAGCTCCAAAAGTTTTTCAATTCCTTTTCTTTTGCTGACATTATTCGGTGTGATGTCCAAACTGCAACGATTCGGATAAGCATGAATAATTTTTCCATATTTTTTATTAAGAAATTCACTTGCGGCAAAAGATTCTTCCGTAGTCACATAGCCCAAAGAAAATTGATGAATTTGCGGAAGGTCTAAAATATTTTTTTCGGAAATTTTTTCAATTTTAAAATTCCATTGTTTTGCCTCACGCATAATCCAAGAACCTTCGCTTTCATGACAAAGATAAGTTGTATTTATCGCAGAAAATGCAAAGTGAAAAGATTTTTGCACGCAAGATTCATTTGAAATATTTTTTAAAGTTTCAACGGGAATATTTCCTTGCCAAAGTGCTGTACCGTCAACTTTACAAATTAAGCCGCCGTTATTGCAAACCGCATAATCCGATTCAATTCCGTAAAAATTAAGTTGCGGCATCAACATTCCGTAATCGCGACCGGTTACAACTCCAAATTTATTTCCCGCCGCTCTCCATTTATTTACGCCTTCAACTTCAACTTTTGCAATTTCTTCATCACGGAATAAAGTTCCGTCATAATCGCTCGCCGCAATTTTCATTTTTTTTCACTCTCCAAGTAATAGCAAACCGCTTCATAAGGACGCAAAATATTTTTTTCTGTTCCTTCCTGCGTTGAAATTAAAATTTTTGCTTGAGAAATTTCAGGTAAATCGTAAGAAATTTTTTCTCCGCTGAAATTTGAGATCGTGACAATTTTGTTCCCCTCAAAATTTCTGCTGAAAGAAAAAATCATTTTATCCAAAAAAATTTCTTGATAATCGCCCTGCTGCAAAATTTCGGAATATTTTTCTGAATATCTTAAATTTGCAAGTTTTCTATAGAAATTCAACACAGAATTTTTATCATTTTCTTCAACTTCGACGCAACAATTTTTAAAATCTTCATGAACAGGCAGCCAAGATTTTCCTGAAGAAAATCCTGCATTTTTTTCGGTTGTCCATTGCATTGGAGTTCGTGCATTATCTCTGCTGTAACGATGAACAATTTTCATAGCTTCTTCATCGCTTTTTCCTTCATTTCTTGCAATTTTATATTGACCATGCGAAGAAATATCATTATATTTTTCAATCGAATCCCAAGCAACATTATCCATGCCGAGTTCTTGACCTTCAAAAATAAATGGAGTCCCCCTCAAAGTCATCAAAACAGTTGCCAAAGTTTTTGCCGTGATAAAATTATTTGAATCATCGGGGAAAAAATGACGAGTGCAACGAGGTTGATCATGATTTTCAAAATAAATCGGATACCAACCATTTTTTGCAGTAGCCTTTTGACTTTCGGACAAACATTTTTTTAATTCGGGAATAAATTCAGGTCTGTAACCGGTTGCTTTGCTCCAAATTTCTCCGTTAGTAAATTCCAAACTTGTATGATTAAATTCAAAAAGCATGTCAAAAATTCCGGTATCACCGACCCAATCTTTTAATTGACTGGGAGAAATGCAATTAGCCTCTGCAACGGTAAAAATATTTTTTCCGTCGAAAACTTTTTCTTTAAATTCGCGAAGAAAATCTAAAATTCCGTCTGTATTTGCAATCATAGAATGAATATTTATCATGCCGTCAGCACTATCAGGTTTTCCGTCAACAAAATTTTTCGGTTTTTTTATGTAAACTATTGCGTCAATTCTGAAACCCCCAACGCCTTTATCAAGCCAAAAATTTGCAGAATCATAAAGAGCTTGACGGACTGAAGGATTTTCCCAATTTAAATCGGGCTGTTCTTTTGCGAAAGTGTGCAAATAAAATTGTTTTCTTTCTTCGCACCAAGTCCATGCACTGTCGCCGAAAATACTTCTCCAATTTGTTGGGGCAGAGCCGTCAGCTTTTGCATCTCGCCAAATATACCAATCAGATTTTTCATTATCCCGACTGATTTTAGATTTTTTAAACCAATCGTGTTGATCCGAAGTATGATTGTAAACTAAATCCATAACAATTTTTATTCCGCGTTTATCAGCTTCGGAAATTAAATTTTCCATGTCCTCCATTGTTCCGTAAGAAGGATCAATTTCGGTATAATTTGCAATATCGTAGCCGTTATCAATCATCGGCGAAGGATAAACGGGAGTGAGCCAAATTGCACCGACTCCCAAACTTTTTAAATAATCCAATTTTTTTGTAATGCCGGGAATATCGCCTTGACCGTTGCCCGTTGTATCAAGAAAACTTTTCGGATAAACTTGATAGACAACAGTTTTTTGCCACCATTTTAAGTTTTTCATTTTAAAAACTCCTCACTCAATTTTATCGCCATTCAACAGAGAATCGAAATAACTTCTGACTTGCGGAACAGAAAGACCGACAATAACTTGAATTGCACAACCATTTTTGACTAAACCGAATGCACCTGCTTTTTTAAATTTTGATTCGGGAGCAACTTTATCTGCATTGAGGACAGTTACGCGGAGACGAGTTGCACAATTTGTAACTTCTTTGATGTTGGAAGCACCGCCGAGATTGTCGAGAAAAACTTTTGCTTTAATTGCATTTGGATTGTCACCGAGTCCGATTTCTTCCATTTCTTTTTTTGCTTGATAGTCAGCCTTTGTGAAAAGTTTGTCGTCAACATCATCAGCAGTTCTACCGGGTGTTTCATAATTGAACTTCAAAATCAAAAATCTAAAAACGAAAAAGTAAATTGCAGTAAATCCGAGACCGATTAAAATTTGCATTATGTAAGTTCCTGCGTGATAGGAGAAAAGCGGGATCCAGTTTTGAATAAAAGCGTCAATAAGTCCTCCGCCGAAATTTCCAGAAAGTCCGAAGAAATACAAAGTTGCTGAAAGTGTAGCCGCCAAAACTGCGTGAACAGCATAGAGCAACGGAGCAACAAATAAGAAAGTAAATTCAAGAGGCTCAGTAATTCCGCAAAGCATAGCAGTTAAAGTTGCAGGAATTAAGAGAGCGGCAGTCTTTTTTCTTTTTTCAGGTTTTGCACACATATAAATTGCAAGAGCCGCACCCGGCAAACCGAAAATTTTTGAACTTCCATGAAGTGCAAATCCGCCTTCAGGGAACATTTCCGTTAAACTTTTTGCACTTGTTGCGAAGTCATTGAGATGTTGTAACCAATATGCTTGAATACCACCGTCACAAACTGCAGGACCAAAAATAAACGGAAGATAAATAAAGTGATGTAAGCCAGCAGGAAGTAAAATTCTTTCTGAAAATGTGTAAGCCCATACACCGACAATACCGCTTGTTTTAAGAAAATCTTGAAATTGCATAATTGCATGTTGAATTGCAGGCCATATAGAGCAGAAAATAAAAGCTGTGGGAATCATTACCGCAAAACCGACTGCAACAACAAATGCAGGTCCTTTAAAAATTCCGAGCCAGTCGGGAATATCGGTATCATAAAAACGATTGTGCAAGTAAGCAGTTATGCAAGCGATGAAGATAGCACCGAGCATACCCATATCCAAAGTTTTAATGTTTGCTATCATTGCAAGTCCGGTACCTGCTCCCGCATCTTGCGAAAAGTCAACGCCGAAAAAATCACCGTGCAAAGTTAAAAATGCTGAGATGAAGTAGTTGAAAACCATGTAGATTACAAATGCCTCCATTGCACAGCGTGCAGGTTCTTTTTTTGCAAAACCAATCGGAACAGCGATGGCGAACAAAATCGGCATTTGTGAAAATACTGTCCACGCACCTTGCTCTACCACATACCAAAAATCATACCAAACTGTTCCTTGAGCTGCCAAACTTCCAAACAGCCCTTCGTTTTTGCAGACAATGGAAAGTGCCACCGTCAAACCGAAGAACGCAAACAAAATTACAGGTGCGTACATTGCGCCACCAAATTTTTGCATTCCCTGCATAATTTTGTCTTTGTTGAATGCCATTTTTAATTCCTCCCAATAATTTTTTTATAAGCGAATTATAGGAAGAATTTTTCACAAATTCAATGGCAATGCGGGTTTTAGGCACTTTATCCGCAACTTGTAAATTGGTTCAAAACGTGAACTTTAGTTCAACAGCTTTCTTGCGAATTTAACCAACTGCGATATTTGACGTACCAAATTTCAATCAGCATAAAGTAAGGTAACATTGACTTGAAAGAAACAGGCGTAATTTCTTCGTCGCGAATATCGAAGTCTGCCGGTGAAATGTAAAGATTTACCGTCGAAAGTCCGGCTAAAGTATTGTCATGCAGTTTTGTTATGGAAATGAACGGAACGCCTCTGAGTTTCAACTGCTTTGCAAAATCCACTACCAGCGGAGTTTCTCCGGACAATGAAACAAAAATAAATACATCATCGTCAGTCAACGTGTGCAAGATGGAGCGAAATTCTTCGCGCCCTTTAAGTTCATAAATCAAAATATTGTCATAAAAAAACAATCTTTTCAATTCTTGAACAACATTGCTTTGAACATAGCCAGAGGCAAATGCAAAAACGCGTTTGGATTTGTGAATCAATTTATTTGCGTCATCAAAATTCCACTTGAAAATCTTTTCAGCCGTTTGCGAATAAAAATTTTTCAAGCATTTCAATAAATCGCCCTGTAAATTTTTTTCAGCAGCAGTTTCCATTTTCAAAAATGCTTTCAATTCTCCGAAACCATCAAAACCAAGTTTTTGTGAAAAACGAACTATAGCTGTACTTGAAACTGCACAATCTTTTGCTAATTTATGAATTGAGATATGTTTAACTTCTTTTCGATTGTTAAAAATATATTTTACAATCGCCATATCGGTATCGCTAAAATTGTCTCTGTAACGATTTACCAATTCATCAAATTCCATAAAATCTCCCCATTTTCTCCATGAACAAGTATATTATAAAAAAATTCATTTCATTTTACATTTTCTCAGCTTATAAAACAACTTGTTACAGTTTGTCAGCAAAATCAGAAAATAAAAAAACATAATCAAAAACTTTTGGTAAAACAATTTTAAAATTAAAACCAAAAGGATTTGATTATGTAAAAATTCTTCATTACAGTAAACTTAAAACTGAACTTATATTTTGATTATTACTCCGACGACAAAAAATCCTAAATTTTTTTTCGTGAGTTTATATTCGCTCTTTATATCTGCAAAAATTTTTCAAGGATTTTAGGAATTTTAATCGTCGGCGTAATATTGAGGATAAACGCCTTAAGATTAATTCGCCTGTCAAACTCATCATTCCGACTGATGAAACCGGCAAGAAGGCTACTATTACTCCTTTTGAAAAACTGGTTTTAAACGTTTTACTTTCTGTTCAAGACGCAGGCAACGAATACATCAGCTATTTCAAACTTTATCGTTTACTCGGCGGCGGTGAAATGCTTTTTAAAAACGCTACAAAAATGTATAAAGCTATTGATAAAGCACTTTGGAAACTTCGCTGTACTGATTTAACCATTGATTTAACCGAAATTGTCAGCAAGCGTAAAAAATATGCTAATAAATGTAACGCTCCTTACAACAAAGAAAATGAAAAGAAAACCATTACTTTTCGCGGCACTTTACTTCCAAATGAAGTTGTTACCGTAAAAATCAATGGTAAACCTTCTGACAGTGTTATTCATTTTCTCGGTAAATCTGTTATTTTGCGCGTCGCCGATTTGAAAGATCAGATCGCACGTGCCAGTTTGACTTTACTCTCAATTCCCATTCGTACTACAGAAAACACTTTGACTTTAATCGGTTATCTGCTTGAACGCATTTTAAAAATCAAAGGTAGCAATGATGAAAACAAAAAACACGTCACCCGCCTTGATAACTCCATTTCTTTTAATACTCTCTTCAAAGAATGTGGGCTTAACGCTGAAGATAAGAGGCAACGTTATGAAATCAGAAAAAACGTTAAAAAAATTTTAGACTTTTTCAAGAATCAAGATTTCATCGCAAACTACGAGTTGATTCAAACTCCTGACGGCGATTTCTCTATTAAAATTTTCTTTTAAAATGGTCATTTCACGAGCCAAAATTCGCCCTTTTTTATCATATTAGATATAAATTTTCTATATATTTTTTTCTGAAAAAAATCTGAAATCGAATTGTCAACCTACCAATGACAGCCGACCGCACTAGGTAAAAGGTCAAACTTTTTTGGCTCGTTAATCCGCATAAATACTAGGTTTATAAAAAGTCAAACTTTTTCCCAAAATCCTATACACTATATATACTATATATACCTTATAGAAAGCGGCTTTTTAACCGCTTACGCTAAAAAGCCGACTTTGCTCAGGAAAGAGAAAAAGCGCAAGAAACTGTCACGTGAAAATTTTCACAATAAAGGATTTAGGGAAATGTACACGAATTTTGTTAGAAGAAAAAATTGTGTGAAGAGGAAAAAGATTGAAGATAAATAACCGAAGATATACGGGAAGTAAGTACAAGCTAATGGAATGGATAAAAAGTCTTATTCTAACTCATTGTCAGGAACACAAGAGATTTTTTGACGTATTTGGAGGAACAGGAGTAGTAACGGCAGAAATGTTGGAAGTGGTACAAAGTGCAATTATCAATGATTTTTTGTACTCGAATGAAGTTTGTTACCAAGCGTTTTTTGGAAGTGGAGAGTATGACAGTCAAAAGTTGAAACTGTTCGTTGATAAAGTGACAAGTATAGACAGAAAAACTTTGAGTGAAAATTATGTTTCGTTGAATTATGGGGATAAATACTTTAGCAATGATAATGCTAAAATGATTGGTTTCATTCGTGAAAAAATTCAAAGCGATTATGTGGAAAGTAAGTTAAACAAACGTGAATTTGATATATTGCTGGCGTCGCTGATATATTCGTTCGATAGATGTGCAAATACAGTAGGACATTACGATGCTTACATAAAGAAGGCTTGCCACTCGCATTTTGATTTTGAGTTAATTGAACCGATTGCAAGCAAAGCGAATGTAGAAATATATAGGGAAGATGCGAACAAATTAGCACGAGAAGTCACAGCAGATATTGCCTTCGTTGATCCGCCATATAATAGCCGACAATACTCTCGCTTTTACCACGTGATAGAAACGATTGTAAAATGGGACAAGCCACAATTAAGCGGAACGGCGATGAAACCGCCGTTGGAAAATATGTCAGAATATAGCCGAGTCAACGCGCCGATTGTGTTTAACGATTTAATCCAAAATTTGAAAGTGCGGTATATAGTGACTACTTACAACAATACTTACGATTCCAAAAGTTCATCATCACGCAATAAAATAACCCTAGAGCAGATACAAGAAAGCCTTAACTCTAGGGGAAATACGCAAATATTTGAAAAAAGCCACAATAGATTTAATGCAGGGAAGACGGAAGAAACAAAACATAAAGAAATTCTTTTTATAACAGAGGTAGAAAAATGAAGAATGAAAAAATAGTACGCTCGCCATTTTTTTACGTTGGAGATAAATACCGACTTATGCCACAACTGCGGCAATTATTTCCGCGCCACATTTCAACTTACGTTGAGCCATTTGCCGGAGGTGGAAGTTCCTTCATTAATACGCAGGCTGAAAGATATATCGTGAATGACATCAATTTTTATGTAGTAGAGTTGCATCGGAAGTTATCTTCGTATGTTGGAAGGTCTGAGGAACTTTTTCAAAATTTGTATGACTTAATAAATAAGTACGGTTTGTCTTGTTCTTTTAAAGAGTCTTACGTTCCAGAAGATTTAAAGAAAAAATATGTTAAGACGTATTACGCTCATTACAATAAGGAAGCGTATTTGAAACTTCGAGCAGATTTTAATGACAGTCACGATTTTTTGATTTTGTATTTGCTTTTAGTATACGGATTTAATCATATGATTAGATTTAACAGCACAGGAGATTTTAATTTGCCGGTCGGCAATGTGGATTTTAATAAAAATGTTTACATTGCGATATGCAATTATCTAAACTTTATGGAACGTAGCGATGTAATTTTCTACAATCTGGATTTTGCAAAATTTCTTGACCAGCTAAAACTTGATGAAAATTCTTACGTCTATTTCGATCAGCCTTACTTGATAAGTAATTCCGAGTACAATAAAAATTGGAATGAATCAGAAGAGCGGCGTTTATGTGAATGTTTAGACGAATTAAATAGAAAAGGTATTCGATTTGGGACAACAAATTTAGTTTCACATAAAGGCGTAAAAAATAATATTTTTCTTGAGTGGTCTGAAAAATATTTTAGCTATGACATAAGTAGCAATTATATCAGTTTCAATGATAATAGGATAAAAAAAGATTCAAGGGAGGTATTTGTAACAAATTATGGCAACACCAAAAGCAAAACCGCTGTCGTTTTCGACAACTATAAGAAACCCCGAAAGAATACCGAAATTTCTCAAATGTGTCTTGCCTTTTGAAGGAATGCGCTTGACTTCAGAAGTTATTCATAAGGTAGTAAAAAATTTAATCTTTGAAAAAGAGTATACAACGCTTTTCATACAGAGAACACCGGATTTAAAGCAAATTAAGGAAAGTTTTGACGATAAATTTACAGATGAACAGTTGGAACTCATTGTAAAAATGTCACCGCAAAGGCACAAGGAAAAAGGATTTGCTTACGGTTGGGATTCCAGATTCGACACTTGGTATAAAATGTTAAAAGAATTTGGATTTATCAAGTATGCAATGGATGAGCCGATTCAAATTACATCAACAGGGCATATGATAGTAGATGCGTATTTGGAAGAACCACGCAACGAGAGAAAAATTCAGACAGTATTTTTAAACGCGCTGATGAAATATCAAACAAATAATCCATTGCGTAGAAATTTGAATGAAAATGCGCCATTACCATTTCTTTTGCGTGTGATAAAGTACTTTCAAGAAGATAAAGCCGAAAATGGCGCGGGATTGTTTCGTGGCGAGTTACCTATTTTAATTTGTTGGCAAGACAATGACGCTCAAGCGGCGTATGAATACATAAAAAATATCCGAAAATTGGAAGGATTTAATTATTCAGAGGAATTTATTTACGAGCATTGCCTGTCTATTCTCAAAAGCGATAACAGAAATTATTTTAAAATGGAAAAAATTTGTAGAGAGTCAGTAGATGAGTATATTCGCAAAATGAGAATGACAGGATTATTGTCGTTGCGTGGCAACGGCAGATTTCTTGATATAAACAGTTTTGAGAAAGATTCTGTGGAATATGTAATCGAAAATTATTCAACTTATCCGAAATTTGCTACTGAAAATGACTATATCGAATATATGGGGACGATTGACAGCGAAATTGTCCAACTTGAAACTAAAGCGAAAACAGATTTTTCAGATGTTAGGAAAAAAACATTGTATCGTTATGCTGAAGAAATGCACAAAGAATACGTTATCAAAGAATTGCTGACAGTCTGCAATCGCCGTGAAAGCACAGATAAAATTTTGAAGTACATAAACGCGCCGACAAGATTAGAATTTTTGGTAAGTATAGCTCTTGTTCAAAACTTTAAAGATTTAGATGTAAATCCAAACTACGCAGTAGATGATGAAGGCTTACCAACTTTTACATCCGCTGGAGGTTATGCTGATATTGAATGTTACGATGCAGAATATGACAGTTATTTTGAAGTAACGCTGATGTGTGGCAGAGCGGATCAAGTCAACAATGAAATTATTCCGATAAGCCGACATTTGAGAGAAGCAAAGCAAAAACGTCGTCAAGAATCTTTTTCAGTGTTTGTTGCGCCAATAATACATCCCGATACCGTCGAAGCGGCAGAGTGGCAAAGTATGAAGTATAAAATAGATATTCTTACTTTCAACATTGACGAATTTATAGAAAAAATAACGGTTAATGACAAAGTTTGTCAGTTGTTAGTATCTTGACAGAGTTTAAAAATTTTTGTGCAAGTGTTGAATTTGTGCGTTTTTATTTGTAATCGTCATAAAAAATGGCGTCATTTCTAGCTTTTTTGATTGGTGTAAAATAGCTAATCGCTCATAACAATATCGAAAAATTCTTCAATATTCGAGTTTTTTTGGTCAATTAATTCCCAGTGAACGATTGTATTTGAAAAAATGATAAAAATCCCTCTTCTTTCAAAGGAGTTGGAAAGTAATTTGGGCTTATTTCTTAGCCTGTTAATCATATTTTGATAATTTCTGGAATTACAGTTTAAAAAATTGAAAATATCGGGATTCTTTTTGAAATCGTTTAAACTTTTAAATTTAAAAATTTTTTTAATATGCTGAATAGTATCGCCGCCGGAATATTCAGGATCGTGTAAGCAAGCGATATATTCAAAATCTGGAGAATTTACAATCAGAAAATAAGGCGATTTGTTGTCACGCTTATTTTGGTTAGCGCAGTATTTTTGTAAGTTTTGCAATGCGGATAATTCTACTGAGTTATCTTTAGCCCTATCGCCATCAACAACAATAAAAGTCGCCAAACGATTCATAGAACCATTTTGCCGTACATAATTCAGAACATAATCCAAAAAAGATTTATAACCGCCGCCTTGCATATCCATTGGCTTTAACACTATATCAACGTTTGCGGGAGTAATAGCTTTGAAATAATTACATTCAGTTTTTCCTTCGCAAAAAATTACAAAAGTTTTCTTGCATTGACGTTTAATTCTAGCCACGAATAATACCTCCTAAAACGCCACGCAAATAAAATTCATAAATATTTTCTTCAGAATCATAATCAATATCGGAAAAATCAGCGAGTGAGTACAATTCGGAGTGAAGAGTAGACAAATCCTTAGTCACAAAATAAATTTGATCTTTCATCTGTTTTCTTAAATTTAAATGTAGGACATTGTGAGTAGTAAAAATAAATTGCCCTTGATGCTCAGTTCCGTGAATAAGAGAAACAATTTTATCAGAAAGTACGGGATTTAATGCTCGATCCATTTCATCGGCAAAAAGCACTTTATTTTCATAAATTACTTTGAAAATTTGAATTGTCCATCTGAAATAATCGCGTAAACCTGCAGAATCGAATTGTAATTCACGTTCAAAAATTTGTCCTTCAGAATTTTGGCGTACAATAATTGTATTTTGGTAGGGAAAACTATTGTCCGGCTTTACCTCTACAATGCTTGAATCAATAATTTTCAAAATTTCAATAAAACGCTGGTCAGTGATTATTTTTAAAATATCTGATTTTTTTAATCTTTCGTCAGAAGATTCATATCCGGAATAGGGAGCAAATTCGAAACAAAGAGTGTTATTGATCCAGTTGATAAAATTAATAGCTTCAGGAACATCCAGCAACGCTATTTTGGAAAGATAAAGTCCAATGGAATCATTTTTTGCGGGCTTGGACTTCAAAAAATTTTTGAGTTGTTCATAATTCGGATTTAACTTCACTAGAAATTTCAAATCCAAAAGATTCAACTCTCTGAAATTTTTTTCTACTAAAGTTTGCAACAGGTCATCTTCTTCAGAACGTTCCAATATAAAAATCGGTATATATTCTGTCGTACCTTGTTTTTTGACGCTTAATTTTTCGTATTTTATACCTAAATAATCAATGTTCAAATCATAAGCGTAAATGTCATTTTGAATAAGAACTTCAATCGAAAAAGTTTGCAAAGTATCACAATACCGCAAATTTTTTTTAGTTTTGGTGTAATCATCATTTAAATATTCAATATTTGACGCTACAGACTGATTATCTTTAAAAAATTTTTTAAGGTATTGAAGACTTTTAATGAAATTAGATTTACCACCCGCATTTTCACCAACGATAACGGCAGACTTCAAAACATCAGCTGTACCGTGAAAATAATTTTCTGGAAAATCTGTGCGTTTATCTTCGGTTGCCAGCAGAGAAAATTCTACTTCTTCCTTAAATGAACCAAAATTCTTGAACTTATAGCTTAACAGCATTTCAATCTACGCCGCCTTTATTTAAAAATTCAAAACAATCAACGAATATTTTTCAATAAATGCTTAAAAATTATAACATTTTTATCGCATATTTACACGGCAAAAGTTTTTAATTTACGAATAAATTTCCCCGTCCAAGTACGGTCTCTCAGAAAAATTCTTCGCATTTATCAATTTAAAATGATTATGACGAATATGCTGACAAATATCCAGAATTATTTTCTGTCGATTTTCTAAAATTTCTTTACTATCCATAAAATACCCTCGAAACGTTATTTTTGAATAACATCAGAAATGGAATCAAAGCGATTGACAGTATTTACAATTTTGGGATTTTCTTTTGAAAAATTTTCTGTCGGTTTATTTGATGATTCTTAAATTTTTTCATCATCAGCAATTTGATGCTTACTTCTCAAAACATCGAGCAAAGGAATAATGGAAGAAGAGGAAACATTCAAATTTTCGTTTTTGATTTCTTTTTTAACTTGCTCAAAGATGACTTCAATTTTTTGATTGTGAAGATTGTCGATAGAGGCGCAAATTTCTTTTTCTTTGTCAGCCAACTTTTGGCGTGTTTTACGAAGTTCCAGTAATTCGGAGTTTTTCTTCGCCAATTTTTTATCAATAGTTTGAAAATTAAGTTGTTTCATAAATTTTTCTCCAATCTTTTTAATTTTGCTAAATTCTAGATTTTAATTGTTATCCGCAAAATGTCCCAAAAATATTTTTTCGTAGATTTCGTCAGAGTATATCAATCTCGCCAGTTTTTTTAATTTCTTTTCCTCCGCAAAATCGACACCTAAGCCTGAAATTTCACCTTCCAATTTTTCCAAAATCGCTAGAAATTTGAAAGATTCGGATTTCAAGTGATAAACAGCAGATTCTCTCAAAATTATCTCACCGTCGTTTACTATATCATAAGATTTTTAGCTTTGCTGAAAATGCACAAAAAATTGTGCAAAAATAGTGCAGCAGGGATTTTTAAAAAGTGATAAGATACGAAAGTCGAGGATTTTACGAGATGTTCACTTATTCATTTCACTGCGTGAAATGAAAGAATAGCTAAATTTGACGCGATAAAAGGCGAAAATTGAGTAAAAAAATGCCAATCGCTACGCTCATTGAACTGCGGTTGGGAAGGAGAGAAATGAAAAAATGGCAATGTACCACTTTAGGATAAAAACTGACAAAAAGCCAGACGGGACAAAAATTTCAGCAGTGCAACACGTAGACTATATTCGACGTGAAGGGAATTATGCGGAAGAAAAAGGATGGGAAGAAAAAAACAAATTTATAGGAAATTGTATAAGTACAGCAGAAAATAAAAATGGCGGAAGCGAATTAAAATGTCTTTTATACAAAACGGACGAATTTGGCTCAATCCGAAAAACGGAGGAAGGAATAGAAGTAACGGAAAAAGCGACGCCGACAACAATAGCAGTAGCGTTAATGCTTGCTGATGAAACGATGAAACATAAACCGCTCATTATTTCAGGGACTACAAATTTTAAAAAATCGATAATGGACGCAGCAGAAAAATTTAATCTGGAAATAAAATTTGAGGATCGGCTAATGGAAATTGAACTAGGGAGAAGGCGAGCAAAAAGAGGGAGAGAAGAAAAAACTGCAGAGCAAATATCTTTGGTAAAAGAGACAGCCACAGAAATATTGAGAAAATTGGAGGAAGAAAAAACGACCGTAAATGCAGAAACACACGTGGAATATATATACAGAGAAAAAGCATATGAAAGACGAGGTGGCTGTATCTTTCATTCACACCATTTACCAAAATGGGCGAAAGAAGACGCGAAAAAATTTTTTAAGGCGGCAGAAAAATATGAAGGAGTAGGAAATCGGCGGTATGTAGAAATTGAATTTGCATTGCCGAATGAATTAAAAACTGTAGAACAGTACCGACAAATTATAGACGCTTTTATAGAAAAGCATTTAGCGAACCATTATTACGCCTACGCAATCCACGAAAAAAAGGGAATGCTGTCAGAAGAGCAGAGACATCCGCACGTTCATATAATGTTTTCAGAGCGATTGATAGATGAAGTAGAAAAAAAGAAAGAAAGAGCCGCCCAAGATTTTTTCAAATATCTGGCGAGGAAGAAAAAGGACGGAAGAGAACCGACTTTTGAAGAAAAATATAGACGGGGATCGCCCAGAGACCGAAAATGGTGCAATCGTCAGTATGTTTGCCAAATGCGAGAGGATTTAGCGAAAATTGAAAATGAAGTGTTAGCGAAAAATGGCTATTCAATTCGAGTAGACTACAGAACCTTAAAAGCGCAGAAAGAGGATGCAGAGAAAAAAGGCGACACATCACTAGCGCAACTTTTCAACCGAATGGCGGAAGAATATATTGGAGTTGTTTCGTGCAAAGATATTACTCCGACGACAATAAATACTAAATTTTTTTCGTGAGATTCTATTCGCATTTCACGTCTGCTAAAAATTTCTCACAGTTTTTGGTAATTTTAATCGTCGGAGTAATACTTTACCATATGGGCTATAATCAACCTTATTGAAAATTTACTACCCCAAAAAGAAAATATGAAAAACTATAAGCAACATTTCAACGAAAGTGAAAAAATCCGTAGAAACAAACTCAAGATTGTCCCATTTATAGGAGACTGTTTTATTGGAAATTTACCACCCCAAAAGAGAGGATGAAAAATTATGGGAAGTCTGATAACCCTTACGGAATTGTTAAGAGCAAGTACGCCGTTGTTGGTACATGGAATTTTTTTATCGCACATAAATTTTGTAACAAAAAACATAGGACAAAGCTCAAAGTTAGCTACCGAATTAAAAACCGCTTTATTGAAAATTTACTACCCCAAAAAGAAAGGATGAGAAATTATGGGAAGTTTTTTGGTAAACCTCACAGGACTGGTAAGAGCAAGTACGCCATTAGCACTCGGAATATTTGCAGCACAAATTATCTATGAAGTTATCGAAAAAACAGACCGCGCATCAGTAACATTAACTACCAATGGCATACAATTAGATTGTGAGAAAAAGACATATTTGAAAGGAGAACGATACAGATGAGTAAAACAAATACAGGCGTTTTCGCAAAAGAAGGTTATGAAGCTTGTACAGGATTGAGAGCTTTAGAAAGAGCGGGACAATGCAAAAATCTGAATGGACACGTACACGAAATTATGTTTTGCGATAAATGGAATATTAATCCCGGCAGTATTATTCAAGGCAAGCAGGCAATGCTGACAAAAGCCAATACTGCGCCTGTTCACGATGTGGTTATAATGAAAAACGGACATTTCTCCGGCGGTTTTCAGTTAAAAGATACCGTCAGTAATAGTGGAATAAACAAAACTTTAAAACAAATAAACAGCGGCAAGTACAGCCATACAAATATCGTAGGAACGGAGGAAACTGTAAGCAAAATTGGCAACCGCACCGCACAAAAAGTACATTCTTCGGGAATTTCTTCAGAAACTACAAAGAGAATAGCTGACAAAGCATTGGGCAGACTACCTTCAGTTGCTGCATTAGGTTCAGTTGCGCGTAGCGGCGGCGTCGCAGGCGCAGGAATCCGTGCAGGAATTGAAATGATCTCTTCAATAAATGACGTTTGCAAAGGAAGAAAAACAATTGACAAGGCGGTTGCAGACGTGGGGAAATCTGCTGTAAAAGGTGGAATAACCGGGGCAGGTTCAGCTGTTGCGGGAAGTGTCGTTTCAGGGGCTACGGGTGCGGCGATAGGTGCCCTTTCTTCAACAGGAGTTGGAACGGCTTTACTCGGAACAGCAGCAGGCGCAGCCACAGCGGCGGCAGCTCCAATCGTGGCAGGTTTTGCAGGAGCATGTGCCGTCGCAAGTTTTATTTCTTCAATTTTTGACGACTGAAATTTAAGCATAATTTTTTGACAAAGGGGACTTGCCTAGAAAATAAAAAAATTGTAAATTCTGAACGTGCCGTCGGCAAAACTGTTCGGCGGCACTTTTTTTGTAGATTATTTTTTGATAAAGGAGGCTTGCCTATAGGAAACAAAAAATTTTAAATTTTGAACGTTTTAGTACATAATTTTTTTACAAGGGGGCTTGCCTATAGGAAACAAAAAATTTTAAATTTTGAACGTTTTAGTACATAATTTTTTTACAAGGGGGCTTGCCTATAGGAAATAAAAAATTTTAAATTCAGAAGTGCCGTCGGCAGACTTGGTCGGCGGCACAATTTTTTTTGTGTAATACTTTTGTCACTAGACAAGTAAAAAATTTTCTGATACACTGACAACGATTCAGGAGCTTGTAGCTGCGGTTGTACAGACGCAAGGGATAAGCCATTATCCGTTCGTGATATATTGAGAACGCAAAAGTATTTTTTGAGAAATCAATTATCCGTCTCGAAGGCTGCAACAAGTGAAATGGATATATTTGAAGAGGCGACAGTGTAAAAACTGTCGCCTCTTGCCCGTTATACAAAACTTTTTTAAACGTACCGAACGCCTTTTCTTAAAGGCGCACAGGAACCGCTGTCACTAAAAAAAATTTCGCCCAAATCGCTAGTATTTTCATTTTCTTCAACCAGCCAAAAATGTTTTGTCCACTCAGGATTAATTTTCACTTTTAGTACAGGAATTTTACCGAGCCAGACTTTATTTACCTCAAAAATATTTTCGCCGCTTTCGGCAAGTGTATAACTTTCGCGGTCGAAATTTTCCGGCTTCCTTATACTCTTCAGCCAATTCATGATATTTGAATCGTTAGTCTCAATAAATTCTTGGGAATTGTTCCGCCGTTGCAACAAATATGACGCCGTCATTTTTAAAATCATATCTTCATCACCGATTCGCAATGTCCTTGCGTCTTTCAAAATTTTATTTGCGTCAAATAAATCTTCATCGCAGCACAAATAATATCTGCATAACTTCCCCGCCAAAATTGCATTGGCAATAATTCTGTCGTAAGTTATCGCTCTGAAAGGAATATCGCCTTGAACCGTCAAGCCACCGAACAAACTTTTGGAGTAATTTTTGTTTTTGTTTGAGAGTTTAACCAACTTTTTCAGAGCTAAAAAAATTTGTGTCGGTTCATTTCCAATTTTTTTTAATTCTTTGCCATACGTAGCATTCAAATTTTCAAAATCCTGCAAAGATTTTTCAAAACTTTCATCAGAATATTTAAGCGGAATTTCTTTCAGTACCTCTTCATAATCTTTTTGAAAATTATTTTTTTCAAGCAAAGAGATTTTTTCCAAACAATCTTGAACGTTTTGAGATAAAAAAGCGTAGCAAATATAATTCACAAGCCAGCCTTGAAAATGCGGCGGCAAAGACGATTTCTTTTCATTGTCGAATCCGCACCATGCTTTTAAGATTTCCTTTATTTCTTTTATTTTATCTTCATCAAGATTTTTTAAATTTCCGTCATTGAAAATAAACTTACGTGCCACAATGGTTAGAGCGCGTTCCAAGCCGGAAAAATCGCCTTTTATCAAAGTGAAATATTTCAATCTCCGATATTTGCAATCTGATATATCCTGCGGCAACATTGTATACTGTTCAAATTCTCCAATTTCGTTAAGCAAATGGACACGCCCCCAATCTACATTTTAATTGCCGACAAAATTTCTTTTTCGGTAAAGACATTCCAAAAAAAAGTTCGCTGCTTGTCTTCGCTTTTTCGTGCCCAAAAATATTTCAAGGCATCGGACATGTTGCCCTCAAAAATTTCACTCAGACGGTTACGACAAATTTGCACAATTTGCGCATTCCAAATACTTTTATTTCTTTTTTCGGTAATGTTCATCGAATAAATTTTTTGAAATTCATCGTAGTAAGGATTATTTTCAAATTGCGCGGAATCTTCGTCAGACAAAATTACATCTGAAATTTCAAAAAGACGTCCCTGCAATTCTTTCAAGATATAGTAAAAAATCATAAAACCGTTGCAACGGAAATTGTAAAGCAATTCAAAAGTTGCAGGCAATTTTTCATTCTCACTCAGTTTAAAATTAAGAATTTTTGCCGCAACCGACGGACGCAAATTTTCTTCAACCAAATGCCACTTAAAAACTTTTAGCGAATCCAACGCTTTTTTTGCAGATTCAGAATTGTTGACTATAGATAAAAGTTCGGGATAAATTTGATCCAACGCTTCAGAAACTTCCATGCCGCAAGGTAATTTTTGGTTAAGATCATCATACTGAAGTTTTAAAATATTGATAATGTGTCCGCCAAATTTTTTTTGACGGAAAAAATTTTTCAGATAACGCCGCTTACGATCCAGACTCAAAATTCGCAGGTACGCTTTAACCAAAAGGCGCAACCGTTCCTGTTTATCTTTGTCCAAATTTCCGCGCCAATCTTGATTTTCGAACTCAAAACATTTTGCATCTGATGAAATTGTTTGAGTTAAGCTCGGCAAATCTCCTGTAGCAACAAGATTTAAATAACGTGCCGGCAATCTTTCAAGGATTGAAGACTCCCCTTTTTCAAACGGCACAATCAAACTTGAGGAACTGTGCTTTACAGCTTCAGCTGAAAAATACAAGTAAAAATTTTCGCCCTTACTCTTAACAATCGGCGAATAGTGACCTCTCAAAATTTGTTGAATTTTTTCTTTTGAATCAAGAAAAATATTTCTACCGTCATTGCAAGCCCGCGCTAAATCTTGCAGTGCTTGAATATTTTTATTCGGGTGTACACCGGTCTTGGCGGCGTCAATTTCCAGACCAACAACGATAGTGCATTTGGCGCAAACGTTTTGAAAATTTTCGTCGGCAGTTTGTGAAAAATATTCTTTTTTTGCCAACTTAACTGCCAAATTTGAAATCATTCCGACTTTGCCGGAAAATGTATTGACGATAACTGAAACAGGTATGGAATAACCGAGCGGCTGACGGGGAGAATTTGCAGGCGGGATTTCAATCGGCGGAAGTGTATCAAAATTGACTCTTTTGACGGCTTGAATAATGCTTGAATCCGATACAATTTTTACAAGGTCACCGTCAAAGTCAGCCCCGCCTAAAGACATTGCAGCCGTAGATTTGGCTGAAATCATAACTACGCCCTTTAAATGTGAAAAATATTTTTCATACAAGGAATTTTTTTTGACATAAGCCTTTAAAATAACTTGTTCATTTCTTGAAAGGTGCGGGTTACGTAAAAATACGTAATGCTTGTCGGGGATTATCGGAATTTTTGAGACCGACATAAAGAATCTGTCTTTGTAAAGGCACTGATTTTCCAGCTGAATTTTGTCCGAGTCTTCAAACTGAACATTTTCAATATGTGAAAGAATTTCAATTAACAGAAACGCAAGATCACACGACAAAAAACGCTGTTCGCCTTGAACTTCAAGCCGCCCCAATCCCAAATTGCATTGATATTTCTTCAAAGTGTCCTCATAAATCATTTTAACTTTGGGGTCTTTAATGAACGCAGGATTCTTGGAAAGTGCTTTCAGACAAGCCAAACGCGAAGTCGAATTTGCAATATTTAAAGTGTCAGTCTCTGTCGAGTCAGAAATTTCTTCGTCAGCGTTGAGTTGCTCGGCGAAAAATTCGTTGTACGTGGCGGCAAACGTATCTTTCAACGAATAAATTTTCTTTAATTGATCCTCAACAATGGCGTTAAATTCTTCAAGATTCAAATCCAGCGTACTTAAAAATTGATAATTCAACCTCACACATCCTGTATTGGAAAGACGCGCTTCAGTATTCGTCACGTAAAGAGCGTGCTCATAGGTTGCAAATTTTTCAAAAAAGTATTTCATCGGGTCGGCGGCGGTTGGTTGGTCTTTTATCCACTTGGCACACTTGAACATACTTTCAGTTAAAATAATCTTTGCATTTCGCAGATTTCGCGTTATTCCGAAAATATCTTTTATGAGCAATTCCTCTGGGACAGTCTGCAAATTTTCCGAGAAAAATTTTTCAAAATCCACTTCATGCAAAACTCCTTTAATAAAAGGCATTCTAATTTGGAAGGAATGAGAAACTGAATTAAAATTTTTTTGAGTCTGAAGAAAATTACTGATATATTCGGCAAAGTCCGGCGAAATTAAACCTTCGCCGTCAAAAATTTTTATGGTTAAATTTTTATCTTGGAATTTGTATTCCCATAAATTTTTACTGTCATTTTTGGTAGCAGTAAAAACTGTTTGCGTCAATTTAGTGTTGTAGTCAGGCAAAACTACGACGCTTTCTTCATTCAAAAGAAATTGCGGGCTATTGTCAATGCGAAAAGCCGCGCTGAGATAAAGTCCACGATAAGCATAAAATTTGCTAAGTTCAAGCGGCTGACCAATAAAATCCATATCCAACATCAAGCGTTTGTCGATAAATTTTTTGATTTGAGAGTCAATGAATGTTATTTGGCAATTTCGCGCCATTGAACTGCTTTTATCGAACGGGACAAATTTTTTAAAAATTTTCCCGTCAAAGTTCAAGTACAATCCGTCTTGAAAAAGTCGGCTCAATCTGTAGGCGAGTGATTTATCTGACAGCAATTCATTCCTTGCAAGTGTCTCACTTGTTTCGGGAATTTCTGAAAAATTATGTTCCCAAAAAATATCTTTGAAATCGACAAAAACAATGAAATTTTTCAAAGCATTTTCATCAATTTGAGTTCCGGCTGGCAAAGTTTTCCGAAGTTGGAAGAAAAGCGCGTTATCACGAAAAACATCTTCAGACGAAATTATATCTCGATCCATATTGTTAAAAAGTTCATAGCGAAATTGAATTTCATAGTTACAATTTTTTTGGATTATATTTCGCTCAGTTAAATTACAAAGAATTTTTTTGGCGTCGAGTGTAATTAAATTCCAAGCGGCTACATTCATTCGCCTAACCTCCTTCAGTCTGAAATTAATCAAATTTTTTGAACTGCTCACGCTTAGTGGAATTTCATCCCACCAAGATTCTTTCGGAATTTTGAGTAAATTACAACGCTCTCAAATTTCAAGCAGTATAACACGACGTAATTGAAAAAACAAATACGTTGAAAAATCTCTGTTTGAGTAATAGAGGTAACAGAAAAAGCATCGCTTACTACATTAGCCGTAGCGTTAATGCTTGCAGAAGCAATAATTAATCACAAATCGCTGATTACTTCCAGTATTACGAATAAAAAAAAATCCGTACTGGACGCAGCAATTTTAGCCAATCTTCCTATTTCTTTCGCCGATAAACTTATGCAAACTTAATTAGAACGTAGAAATGCTATAATAAAGTTTACGAGTAACGGCTCCAACACAAGTTAAATGGTGTTTACCTTCGAAACGCGTAAACATTCAAAAAAGTGCCTCAAACCCGCATTGCGACGCGAAATTTTTGGGATTAAAAAAAGCTGTAAGTACTTATAGCGATTTGTAAAATAAAATCTACAAAATAACGATATATAGGCAGGTGAGGAAAAATGTAAAAAAAAATCATACAAGAAAAAGTCTCGTTGACACTTATAAAATTTTTGGCAATGCGCAAAAAGTAGCCGAAGCATTTGGTGTGACACATTGGACAGTATATCGCTTGAATGAACAATTTGAAAACACAGGCTCAGTTGAATTGAGGACTTCAGCACGCGGCAGAAAAACTAAATTGAGCGAAGAAAATCTTTGCCAAATTTCAAATGTCATTCTTGAAACCCCGGACATAACACTGCAAGAAATAAGAACCTGTCTAAAATCTTTTGAGAATAAGAGTAAGTAAAGCCAGAACAGTCATCTGCATTGAAGTGTGAAGTTTACGTTCACAATTTTTCCACAAACGGCGATTCTTTTCCAACCACGCAAAAGTACGTTCCACAATCCA
>JAFZMV010000115.1 GCA_017553205.1 Selenomonadaceae bacterium
CTGCCGCTCTGCGGTTTGTGGTTAAACAGTTTTGAGCAGTAGAAACAGTGCTGCAAACATACAAAACTGCAGGATAACATTGGCGAAGGATTACTACTCTAGCGGGCGGAGGCTTTAAAAGCAATTAAGCCCGCTCGCCTTTGGGCGAAAAAATTTTTTGAATGGAGGAAGTCGCTTTTCTCTCCTGATTGAAAGCAGGAGTTTCTAGCGATAGCTTTAATGAAATTACAGACAGTTGAATATTATATCCGCGAAGTTATTATTTCCATGATAAGAAATCGCTGGATGGGTTTTGCGTCTATCGGGACTGTTGCGGTAAGTCTTTTTATACTCGGAGTATTTTTTATTTTGGTTACGAACATGACAAAGATGGCATCATCTTTAGAAAGTCAAATTCAAATTTCCGCTTATCTTAATGACGCACTGACTGAAGAAGGACGCAACGAAGTAGAAAAAATGATAAAAGACATGCGGAGTGTTTCCTCCGTTGAATATGTTCCGAAAGAAAAGGCGTTGGAAATTTTACAGGACAGACTCGGCGAACAGAAAAAAATTTTGGACGCACTCGGCGACTCTAATCCTCTGCCAAATGCTTTCACAGTAACGGTAAAATCTGCGGGCGACGTGAAAAAAACTGCGGCGGCTGTTGCTGATTTATACGGAGTTGAGGAAGTCAAATACGGTCAGGACGTTGCGGCGAATCTTTTTGATTTAACGCATTTAATTCGCGTGTTTGGATTTTTATTGATGTTGCTTTTAACCTGTGCAACAATTTTTATAATTTCAAATACGATTCGTCTTACAGTTTTTGCACGAAGAAAAGAAATTGCGATTATGAAATATGTAGGTGCAACAGATTGGTTTATTCGTTGGCCTTTCATTTTGGAAGGAATGTTTTTGGGATTTATAGGCGGTTCAATAAGTGCGTTGGCTTTGAGAAGTTTTTATAAAGCCATGCTCGCGAAAATTGCCAGCACTTTGGCATTTTTCCCTGTAGTAAGTCAACTGCCGTTTATAAATTATGTTACTGTCGGAATAATTGTAGCGGGAATTTTTATAGGAATTTTGGGTAGCACAGTTTCTCTGAAAAAATTTATGGAAGTTTAAAAAATGAAAAAACCTTACTTGTTATCAATCGAATATATTCGCGGAATTTCCATGCTCGGAGTTGTCGCAATTCATATCGGTTCGCAGTATCTGACAAACCCCACGCCGAATTTATTTTTTGTTTCTCTCTATGAAACTGCGTCAAGATTCAGCGTGCCGATATTTTTTTTCATTTCGGCTTTCGGACTTTTCTACAAAATAGATTTATCTGAACCGTTTGACTATATAAAATTTTTGCGGCGGAGATTTAAAGCGGTTTTAATTCCGTATTTGCTCTGGTCAGTTTTTTATATTGTTCACGATAATTTTTTTTATGGTTCGGGAATACCTGCACCAAGTTACGCGTTGGAAATTTTATTTTTCGGTCTGGCAAAATACCAACTTTATTTTTTGGTAATTTTGATTTGGTTTTATTTGTTAATGTCGTTATGGATAAAAATTCTTCGCGTAATGACTCCCGCAAAATTATTTTTGCTGTTAATCGTGCAGATAATTTTTGACTACTTTTCAAGTTACAGCGTCGTACTTTTTGAATTCATAAATTCTCTGCCGTCAGATTCGATTTTAAAATTATTTTTAATGTGGCGAATGAATTATTTGGTACTTCACTACGCATTTATATTTTTGCTTGGCGGATTTTTTGCGGTTCATTCTGAAAAATTTTTTAAATGGCTTGCGGAAAACAAAAAAATAATCAGTGCCGGATTTTTTTTGACGCTGATTATTTTAATGGGATATTTTTATTATTTGGTTCTTGTGAAAAATTTCAGCCCGATTGAGGCAGTCAACACGGCTCATCAGCTTTCACCGCCCGGAATTTTCTACACAATCGCCGCATCAATATTTTTCTTCATGCTTTTTGAAAATTTCAAGCTGGGAAAATTTTTTGAGGGATTTTTTGGAGTAATGGGAAAAAATTCTTACTTCATTTATCTTTTTCACCCGCTCGCGATAACCTATATAAATTTATTATTCGCGAAATTTAATTTGGTCATCACCGCGACGAACTCAATAATTTTTTATCTGCTGACAATTTTAATTTCTCTGGCTGTCAGTCTGGTTTGGCAAAAGTTAAAATAAAAAAAACCCCGAAACTTCCTTGAGAAGAATCGAGGTCTTTTTTTTGGATTAAATGTTGTTCTTTGCGATTTCGACGAGCTTTTCAAAAGCAGTCATATCAGAAACGGCAAGTTCAGCCATCATCTTGCGGTCAATGGCAACTCCTGCCTTTGAAAGTCCGCACATAAGTTTGCTGTAAGAAATTCCGTTAATACGAGCCGCCGCGTTGATTCTTGCGATCCAAAGACGACGGAATTCACGTTTTTTAACTCTGCGGTCGCGGTATGCGTATGCACCCGCCTTCATTACAGATTCATTTGCTTTTTTAAACTGTTTACTTCTTGCTCCGCGATAACCTTTCGCGAGTTTAAGAATTTTTTTATGGCGTCTGTGAGCAGTAACGCCTGTTTTTACTCTCGGCAATTAAAAAATCCCCTTTCAGTTCTGATTAAGAATAAGGCAGTAACTTTTTGACGCGTGCACGATCTGCAGCAGATGCAAGTGCCGCTTTGCGGAGATTTCTCTTACGTTTGGGAGATTTTTTCTCCAAGATATGACTTTTATAAGCCTTGTTGCGTTTAAATTCACCGCTGCCGGTAACTTTAAAGCGTTTGGCTGTCGCTCGATGCGTCTTTATTTTTGGCATTGTCAGTTCCTCCTTTTGTTGTCGTCTTCTTTGCCTTCTGCACCTTAGGAGAGAGAATCATAGTCATATTTTTTCCCTCAAGTTTCGCCGTGCGTTCAACACTGACGGTATCTCCCAAAGCCTCCGACATTTTATTGAGAATCGTACTGCCAAGTTCGGGGTGAGAAAGTTCTCTTCCGCGAAACATAACAGTGACTTTAACTTTGTTGCCTTCCTCAATAAAACGTTGAGCATTTTTGAGTTTAACGTCAAAATCGTGCTGTTCGATATTCGGTCTGAGTTTAACTTCTTTAATCGTTATTACTTTCTGTTTTTTGCGTGCCTCTTTGTCGCGTTTCTGCTGTTCATAACGATACTTTCCGAAATCCATAATACGGCACACAGGCGGGCGGGCTTTCGGTGCAACTTCCACAAGATCCAAATGCAAATCTTCGGCAAGTTTCAAAGCGTCCTTAGTCTGCATAATTCCCAACTGTTCTCCGTCCGCTCCGGTCACTCTGACTTCGCGAATACGAATTTCTTCATTGATTCTCAAAGTTTCTCTACTAATCGCAGATACACCTCCTATGGTGCGATATAAAAAAAATAAAGCGGTCACAGAACCGCCTCACCCGAATTATTCAAAAATAACTCTTCAAATAACCTCGCCAACTCATCGAAGGTCGACGGGTGAGAAACAAACGGCTTCTGCTTAACGTCGGCAAGTCTAACACAGTGAAAAAACTATGTCAAGATTCCAAAAAAATTTTCCGTTTGTTGCGAAGTTAAATTTTTTGTGCTTCTAAAAAATTATGCGGCTTCCTCTTTCAAAACGTAACGCGTATAAAGAGGAATTTTTTCTATCGTTTTATCCAGACGCGGATTTTTGTGCCAATTTTTATATTTGTGAAGTTCAGCCTCTGAGCGTCCGTTTTGAAAAAACTGATAGACACCCTTTGAAAAACTCTGAGTAAAAAGATAGTAGCGTTTACCGCCGGACAAAAGATAAAAATGAATTTTGTTTTCGCCTTTGGTTACAGAAATTTTGTTTTTCATGACTTTTCCTCCCGTTTAATCAAAAATTTTTCTTACGTTCTGATTTTAAACTCTGAAAAAATTTCTGTCCACACTTTAAGGCGTTTTTTAATCTTGCTTTAATGATTTTTAATTTTTCTGTAATGTTTCTTGGAAAATTTAGGGAAGTTACAACGATTTTTTTTCGACTGAACATCAAAATTGAAAAATATTGCAGGGAAAAATTTTCAAGCGTCGAAGTTTAGCACGCATGAAACAGGTTATAAATGCTTTCGGGCGGAGTTACAAAATTTTTTTTGCAGTTGCCGCGATTATGATTATACAGTTGATTTCTGCGGGGCAGTTTTTTTTATGCGGTTCGGTTTTAATCGGTGCTATTTTATGCTTTTTCTGGTTTATTTCTTCTGCGGCACGATTAGAAACAGCAGCAAAAAGAAATTCTGCACAAGCAAAAAAAATCATGCTCATTGGTCTTTTGTTAAGGCTCGGCATGGTTTTTGTAGTTTTGGGAATTGCGGCTCACATATCGACGGAGCTTTTTTTGTCAACGTCGGTATGTTTTGTTGTTTTTTACGTAACTTCTCTCGGAGTTCTGATTTATCACGGAAGGAGGCGATAGAATTAGGAGTTAGGAATTAGGAATTATTTTTGTAAAAATTTCACATTCCTCATTCCCATTCCAAATTGAAGAAGGGAGGTGGATTTATGGAACATATCGGAGTCCGCGAAACAGTAAAATTTTTGGGATTAACTTTCAACGTCGAAACAATTTTGATGACTTGGCTGGCAATGTTTGTTGTCATTGTGATTTCAGGACTTGCAGTCAGAAGTTTAAAAGTTGTCCCGACGGGCTGGCAGAATTTTATTGAAATAGTCGTGGTCTGGTTACACGGACAAATGGAAAACATGATGGGAAAACGCGGAAAAATGTTTGCACCGTTTATAGTGTCGCTGTTTTTATTTTTGCTGACAAGTAATTTGCTCGGCTTAATTCCGTTTTTGGAATCTCCGACAAACGACTTAAATACAACTTTGGGACTTGCACTCTTAGTAGTTTTCATGGTGCATTTCTTCGGATTGTATTTCAAAGGCAGTCATTATATCGCACACTTTTTCCAACCGTTCCCGCCGTTTGTAATTATCAACATGATTGAAGAAATTGCAAAACCTATTACACTGGCTTTTCGTCTATTCGGTAACATTCTCGCGGGCGAAATTTTAATTATTGTTTTACTGCATTTAATTCCGATTTGGATGCCGATACCCAGTGTAGTCTGGCTGGCGTTCAGTATTTTTATCAGTTGTGTTCATGCAGTTATCTTCACAATGTTGAGCATGGCTTATTTGGGCAATGCAGTTAAGGAGTAGTGTTGTGGTAAAAAAAATTTTTTCGGTGTCGATTTTGTTGATCGGGATTATTTTCGGTTCAGTTGTTTCGGCAGAATGTCCCAAATATCTTGACGCAGAGAAAAATTACATTTTGTACGCGGATTTAGGGATACATGGTGCGGGACTTTATCTCGACAGACATACAGTCGGAATTGCTGAAGAAGATAATGACAAATACATAATTCTGGTTGATACTGTCGACGTTCCGGATGCCGATAAAGGCAAAACTAGAATTTCCAACAGATTTTCTAATCGTTATTCTTTCGACATGAAGGAAATGAAAGCATACCGCTATGAAAATTTCGACGATAAGTGGATTGAAATTGATTGGAAAATTACTGACAAGGAAGACCCGAAATTTACTTACGACGCAAAAATTGCTGAGGCGGCTTTTTATTTGGCAGTCAAAGCAAAATTTTTTGGAACTTTAGACAAGGTTATTTTCAACGACGATTTTTATAAATCGTTGGACTAAATTTTTTTAATTATTCTTAGGAGGTATTTTTTAATGGAACAGGCAATCATGGTAGCAGCAGCTCTTATCGGTGCAGGCATTACAATGGGACTCGCAGCAATCGGTGCGGGTATCGGTGACGGACTTGTCACAAGCAAATTTATTGACGGCATTACTCGTCAGCCCGAAGCACAGGGAACCCTTTTCACAAATACTCTTATCTCCGTCGGCTTGATCGAAGCTATGGCAATTATCGCCGCTGTTGTCGCGTTGATTATGCTTTATGCTAATCCGCTCATTGGATAACTTGGAGTTAGGAATTAGGAGTTAGGAATTAGGAATTAAAGTTTGTAAAAATTCCCCATTCCTCATTCCCCATTCCTCATTATTTGGGGGTGAGTTTACTTGATAGAAATTAACGCAACAATGATCGCACAGGTTTTGAACTTTTTAATTTTAGCGGCAATTCTGCGTGCGTTGGCATATAAGCCGGTTGCGAAACTTCTTCAACAGCGTTCGGACAGCATAAAAAATTCTATCGAAAAAGCTGAGGCAGACAAAAAAGCCGCTGAGCAGACTTTGGAGCAGTATAAATTACAGCTTGCAGAGGCTCACAAAAAAGCTCAAGCCATTGTCGATAAAGCCGAACTTACTGCACGTCAAGAACGTGAAGTTTTGGTAGCGGAAACAAAAAAAGAAATCGACAGAATGAAACAGACTGCACAGGAAGAAATTCAAAACGAAAGAAACCGTGCATTTGAACAGATGAAATCTGAAATTGTTTCATTGAGTTTGGCGGCTGCTGAAAAAATCGTGGCGAAAAATCTTACTTCAAAAGAAAATGATAAACTCGTTACAGATTTTATTTCGGCACTCGATAAAGATATGCTTGAAGACGTGAAATAGGAGGCGGGCTAAATGTTAAATATTCAGCTTGCCAACAAATACGCAAAGGCAATTTTTGAAATCGCACAAGACGAAAAAAAACTTGACGCTTATGACAAAGATTTAAACAAAGTCGCTGAAGATATTTTCGGCGTACCTGAAGCGGCAAAATTTTTTCAAAATCCTCTCGTCCCTCACAAAGCGAAAAAAGATTTGCTGATTAAGGCTTTAAAAAAAGAAGTTTCGGAAACAACCATGAATTTTTTAATGTTGCTCGTTGACAAAAGCAGAATCGGAATTTTTACTGCGATTTATGAAATTTTCTCTGACTTGAAAAATAAAGCACAGGGAATTTTGATAGCAGATGTTACGACAGCATTTCCGCTCTCAAGAACGCATGAAACACAGCTTAATAAGAAACTTGCAACCTTGACGGGCAAAAAAATTCGTATTCGTAAACATGAAGATAAAACAATTTTAGGCGGAGTCATTGTGACAATCGGCGACAAACGTATTGACGGTTCTGCCGCAGGTCGTCTGCAAAATCTCAAAAGTTCCATGACAATTAAGGCGTAAAAGGTGATTTTATGCTTAAGAAAATTTTACTGTCCATTTTCTCGGCGTTTATAATTTTTCAATCCGCAGACCTTCAAAAAGTTTCTGCACAAGATGCCTGGATTTATGCAACGGGCGGGATTGAATATTATGTTATGAATGAAACTGCCGTGAATAACAGTCGTGCAGGTCATGTTTTGATTGACGTGAAAGTTAAAAATGTTAAGCAGGGTGAAAATCCTGAAGTCGAAGGTATTCACGATTATCATTTTGAACTTACGGAAAAATTTAGCCGTTATTCAATAGACGGAGCAAAAGAACAGGACTGGTGGCACAGTACCAAAGTAACACAAAATGTTTGCGTTTACTGCCTGAATTTTCTTGGAATTAATGTAGGAAAAGTTCTCACTATGTCAGATGAACAAATTCTTGACTCTAAATCAGAGGTGAAGTAAAAGACATGAAAATAAATCCTGATGAAATTACTGCGATAATCAAGAGTCAGATTAAAAATTATAATGTCGATTTAAATGTTGATGAAGTCGGCACAGTCATAGAGGTCGGTGACGGCATAGCACATATTCATGGACTTGATAAAGCTATGGCGGGCGAACTTTTGGACTTCGGCGACGATATTTTTGGTCTTGTCTTGAACTTGGAGCAGGATAATGTCGGTGCGGTTATTCTCGGTCGCGACAACGAAATTAAAGAAGGTGCGACTGTAAAACGTACAGCAAAAATTATGCAGGTTCCTGTCGGCGAAAATATGATTGGTCGCGTTGTTGACGCTCTCGGTCGTCCTATCGACGGCAAAGGACCTATCAAAACAACTCAAACCAGACCTGTTGAATTTAAGGCTCCCGGTATTGCGGACAGAAAATCTGTTCATGAACCTTTGCAGACAGGTTTAAAAGCTATTGATGCTCTTGTTCCTATCGGTCGCGGTCAGCGTGAGTTAATTATCGGCGACAGAGGTATCGGAAAATCTGCTATCGCTATTGATACGATTATCAACCAGAAAGGGCAGAATTGTATTTGCGTTTATGTTGCAATCGGACAAAAAGCCTCGACTGTTGCCCGTGTCGTAAAAACATTGGAAGATCATGGAGCAATGGAATATTCAATAGTTGTTGCGGCAACTGCGGCGGATTCTGCACCTTTGCAGTATCTTGCACCATATGCGGGAGTTGCGATGGCTGAATATTTTATGTATGAAAAACATGGTCATTGCCTTTGCATTTATGACGACTTAACGAAACATGCGGCGGCTTATCGTGCTATGTCACTTCTTTTGAGAAGACCTCCCGGACGTGAAGCATATCCCGGTGACGTTTTCTATTTACATTCCAGACTTTTGGAACGTGCCGCAAAACTTTCCGACAGACTCGGTGCAGGTTCTATTACTGCTCTTCCGATTATCGAAACTCAGGCTGGCGACGTTTCCGCATACATTCCGACAAACGTTATTTCAATTACTGACGGACAAATTATGCTGGAAACTGACTCTTTCTATTCCGGTATTCGTCCTGCTATCAGCGTCGGTCTTTCGGTTTCTCGTGTCGGTGGTTCTGCACAAATTAAAGCGATGAAACAAGTTGCGGGTACAATGCGTCTTGATTTGGCTCAGTATCGTGAGCTTGCCGCATTTGCTCAATTCGGTTCTGACTTGGATAAAGCAACGAAAGCACAACTCGACAGAGGTGCAAGAATGGTTGAAACTTTGAAACAGTCCCAATATTCTCCGCTCCCTGTTGAGGATCAAGTTTTGACAATTTACACGGCTGTTAAAGGTTTCTTGACAGATATTCCAGTTGATAAAGTTGTTACTTTCCATGCAGATTTTATTAAATTCATGCACAGTAACCACCCTGAAATCGGAAAGAAAATTGCCGAACAGAAAAAACTTGATGACGCTCTTGAAAGTCAGATTAAAGCGGCGATAACTGAATTTAAGGAAACAGTCACTTACAAAGTTTCAGAATAGGCGGTGAAGTAAATGGCAAATTTACAAAATATCCGCCGCCGCATTAAAAGCGTCAAAAATATTCAAAAAATCACAAATGCGATGGACATGATCGCCCGTTCAAGATTTAACGCGGCAAGAGATGCACTGTTGATGAATCTTCCCTACGTCGATAAAACTCGCGATATTATCCGCAGACTTATGACGCAAATGCATGGGCAAGAAGATAAAAGCCCGTTTATCATGACTCGCAAACAGATGATTGAAGAAGAACAGCAGGGCAACGGAAAATTTTTATTTTTGGTCATTGCGTCTGATAAAGGTCTTGCAGGTTCATATTCCAGCAACGTTTTTAAAGAAGCTCATGACACTATCGAATATGACGGCTCGCCCGACGATTCCAAAGACGCGACTGAAGAAAATTTCCACAAGAAAAATTTCGACGCAATAAAAGAAGTTCGTGCTGTTCCTAAAGCAGGACAGGTAAGAGCGGCAAGAGGTCATGTCAGTGCTATGGGGACTTCTCGTCCGAAAACGGGCGGGGCAGTTCCTTCGACTGCAAATTTATCTGTTGCGAAAGAATATCATGATGCAGATTATGTTGACGGAATAGAACTTATCACCGTAGGAAGAAAAGCCACTACACATTTTCAGCAACGCGGCTACAACATTATCAAGCATTATCATGGAATCAGTGAGCGTCCGAATTATCAATACGCAAAAGAAATTGCCGATTTAATTGTCGAACGTTTCATGAGTGGAGAAATTACCGACGTTACAATGATTTATACTCGGTTTGTTTCTGCGATAAGCTGTGTGCCTGATGATGTCACTTTGTTGCCGATTATCACTGATGATTATGTTGCAGAAGACATGAACCTTAAGGAAGAATATATTTATGAACCTGATGCGGTATCAGTTTTAAATGATTTTCTTCCGCGTAGACTTGCCACAAGAATTTACGGGGCAATGTTGCATGGTGCGGCTAGTGAATTAAGTTCCCGAATGAACGCGATGAGCAACGCCACAGACAACGCTCAAGAACTTGTCGGCAAACTCAATCTTTACTATAACAAAGTTCGTCAAGCCGGTATTACAAACGAAATTAACGAAATTGTCGGCGGTGCGAACGCACTTGAATAAATTAAAGAAGGTATTGAAAATTATGACAGAGTTAAAAATTTTTTTCTTGTCGGCTATGTTGTTGCTGTTCACGACAAATATTACTTCCGCCGCTCCTTTTGATTCCTCAGTCAATTTCGACAACGCTCAACTCGTTTCATTTGTAGACGATGAA
>JAFZMV010000014.1 GCA_017553205.1 Selenomonadaceae bacterium
ATATTTGAAACCGAATAACGTCCTTGATAAAATGTGTTCGACATAAGCAATTTCCTTTCCGATGAATTTTTAACAAACACATTTTATCAGAAAAAAATTGCTTATGTTTTTATTTTCGGCACTTTACCAACACGCCCTAAAGAAAATTTATAGAAAAAATTTGCAGGTAGTTTTTTGTGAAGAAATATATTTTATCTCGGTTAGTTCAACTGATTCCGATTTTATTCGGGATAACTTTTTTGACTTTCGGAATGATGCAATTTGCTGCCGATGATGCAGTTGACGTAATTTATGAACAGGGCGGAGCATCTGAAGAAGTCAAAGCCGCAAAACGTGCGGAACTCGGACTGGATAAACCTTTCTTAGTTCAATATTTGAATTGGTTAAAAGGAATGGCAGTCGGCGACATGGGACGATCATTTATTTCAGGGAAATTAGTTTTTGAAACTTTCGCCGAAAAACTTCCCGCGACTTTTGAGTTAATGACAGTTTCAATTTTGCTGACAATTTTTATTGCGACACCTCTCGGAATTTTGGCGGCAGTCAATCAAAATAAATTTCTCGATTACGTCATAAGAATTTTTAGTTTTATCGGAAATTCCATGCCGAATTTTTTTGTAGGACTGCTTTTAATTTATTTTCTTGCACTGAAATTAAATTTACTGCCTATAATCGGACAAAATATCGTTATGCCCGCACTTACTTTAACAATCGCGATGGGAGCAAAATATACAAGGCAAATCCGTGCAGTTGTTTTGGAAGAATTGGAAAAGCCTTATGTACTCGGTGCAAAATCTCGCGGGATAAAAAATTTCACGATTTTAACAAAATCTGTTCTGCGTTCAACTTTGATAATGATAATAACTTTGCTGGCACTTTCTATGGGTTCATTACTCGGAGGAACTGCAATAGTTGAAACAATTTTCATGTGGGACGGCGTGGGAAAAATGGCAGTCGATGCAATTTTAATGCGTGACTATCCGATAATTCAGGCTTATGTCGCATGGATGGCGATAATTTATGTGCTGATAAATTTGGCGGCAGATTTGCTTTATTATCGATTAGATCCCCGCGTAAGATACGGAGAAGGGAGCGGAAAATTTTGAGCAGCCGTTATCGTCCTTTGATTCCGTATTTGATACTTGCAGGGAGTTTAATTTTTGTCGCGGTTTTCGCAGAATTTTTAACGCCATACGATCCATACGCTCAAAATTTAGAAAATGCTCTTAACGCTCCCAACGAAAAAAATTTACTCGGCACTGACAGATACGGGCGTGATGTTTTGTCGCGTGTAATTATCGGAAGTCAAACGACAATTTTTTCCGCGTTGTTATTGCTTTTGACAATTTCAATTTTTGGAAGTTTTATAGGGGCGGTCTGCGGATTCAAAGGAGGGAAACTGGATATTTTTTTAATGCGTCTGTCTGATGTTTTTCTTGCATTTCCTCAAATGGTTTTTGCGATAGCGGCGGCGGGAGCATTGGGCGGAGGACTTTTTAACGCGGCGGCGGCTCTTGCTGTAATCGGCTGGCCTAAATATGCAAGAATTTCTCGCGGACTGGTTTTAACAATTCGCGAAATGCCGTATATGAATGCGGCAAAAATGGCGGGGACAAGTTCAGCGGGAATTTTATTTCATCATGTCTTCCCGAATATCGCGGGGCCTGTTTTAGTGACTGCCGCTCTGGATATTGGAACAATAATTATGGAACTTGCGGGACTTTCATTTTTGGGACTTGGAGCGATGCCGCCAACTGCAGAATGGGGGGCAATGATGAACAACGGGCGGAGCATGTTACAAACTGCATCTTGGGTAATTCTTGCACCGGGTACGGCAATTTTTATAACGGTTGCAGTTTTCAATTTGTTAGGCGATAAACTTAGAGATGTTTTAGATGTCAGGGGGAAAAAATCATGAAGAAAAAATTTTTGGCGGTTCTTTTAAGTGCGGGAATTTTATTTTCAGGTTGCGGAGGAGATAATAAAAAAACCGAAGATAAAACTGCTTTTACTTACGGGACTATGGCTTATGGAGTTGCGATGGAAAATGTCGGAACAAATCCGCACGAAAGTTACAGCGGCTGGTCAACTTTGCGTTACGGTATCGGCGAAACTCTTTTCAAGTTCAATGAAAAAATGCAACTGGAATCTTGGATTGCTGAAAATTTTGAACAGGTTGACGAATTTACAGTAAAAATTAAAATTAAAGATAATGTTGTTTTCTCGAACGGAAAAAAAGTTGACGGTCTGGCAGTCAAAAAATGTTTGGACGATTTAATTAAAAATCATGACAGAGCTCCAAAAGATTTAAAAATTTCTTCGATTGAGGCGGACGGACAATTTGTAACAATTAAATCTTCGGAAAAAGTTCCCGCACTTTTGAATTATCTTTCTGATCCTTACGGTTGTATTATTGACGTTGACGAAGGCGTTAAAGATAAAATTGTTATCGGCACGGGACCATATAAAGCCGTGAAAGTTACCGATACCCAAATTGATTTGGTCAAGAATGAAAATTACTGGGGAGAAGTTAAGCCGAAACTTGAAAAAATTGTTGTCAAAAGTATTACTGACGGAGATACTTTAACTATGGCAATGCAGAACGGAGAACTTGATGCGGTTCAAGGTCTGCCCTATTCCAGTTTGAAACTTTTTGAGAACGAAAAATATAAAATCAGTCAATCAGACACTTCAAGAATTTATCAGGCGGCTTTCAATTTCAAAACTCCCGAACTTCAAGACTTGAATGTCCGCAAAGCAATTTCGATGGCGATTGATAAAGAAAATTTCACGAAAGTTTTATTGAACGGAAACGGCACTCCCGCAGTCGGACCTTTCCCGGCAAATTTATCATTCGGAGATAATGAAGTTCATGCAGTGAATTTTGATTTGGAAGGTGCGAAAAATCTTTTGACTGAAAGCGGCTGGAAAGATTCGGACGGCGACGGCTATGTTGACAAAAACGGAAAAAATTTGGAACTGAAATATTTAACTTATACTTCCCGTCAAGAATTACCTTTGCTGGCTGAATCGGCTCAAGCAAGTTTGAAAAAAATCGGAATAAAATTGAACGTCAACGCAACAGACAATTACAAAACTTTTTTGAAGTCGGGCGACTATGATATTTTTTCAAAGGCTATTGTAACTGCTCCCACAGGTGATCCCGAATATTATTTTACAAGTCATATTGTCAGCGGTGCGGTTGATAATGCGGGATTTTATGACAGTGCGGAAATTTCCCAACTTGAAAACGAACTTCATAATACTTTCGGTGCGGAAAATCGGTCGGCGTTGGCGATAAAAATGTCACAGAAAATTTTAGATGACTGTGCTTTGTTTTATGCGTCACATTTAAAAATGTCCTTCGTAATGAAAAATAATGTTGAAGGATTCACCGCACACCCTTCAGACTATTATGAAATTCGTCCCGAACTTGAAAAAAAATGACTGAAAATATTTTGACGCTGGAAAAAATTTCTGTTGCTTACGGTGAGAAAAAAATTTTGCACGATATAAATTTTTCAGTAAAATGCGGGGAAATTTTGGCGGTAGTCGGAGAAAGCGGAAGCGGAAAATCTACAATTTTAAAAGCTGTTGACGGACTTTTGGGAAAAGGTGGAAAAATTACTGACGGAAAAATTTTTTTCAGCGGTCGAGAAATTACAAATTTATCTGATGACGAACGCAGAAAAATTTCCAGTGCAGAAATCGGAATGATTTTTCAAAATGCCGGTGCGTCTTTCTGTCCGATACGAACTATAGGCGAGCAAATTTTTGAAAGTGTTGTCGCTCATAAAAATTGGACTAAAAAAGAATTTTTAAATCGTGCAAAAATTATCATGAAAAATATAAATCTTGATGAAAATATTTTAAATGAATTTCCTTTTAAACTTTCGGGCGGAATGGCTCAACGTGCCGGAATTTTGGCGGCAATGATTCTTGAGCCAAAAATTTTATTGGCTGACGAGCCGACAAGCTCACTTGACGCAATCACACAAATTGGAGTCGTCAAAGAATTATTAAAACTGCGTGAACGTCATGGAATCTCAATAATTTTGGTAACTCATCACATGGGGGCGGCTTGGTATATGGCGGACAAAATTTTAATAATGAAAAACGGGCGGGCAGTCGAATTTGGAACAAAAGAAAAAATTTTTAATTCGCCGCAAGAAATTTACACAAAAGAATTGATAAAGGCGGTGCCGAGATTTTGAAAATATTAAGCGTTGAAAATGTCAGCAAAAATTTCGGCGGAAAAAAAATTCTTGACAATATAAATTTTTCTCTGAATTATGGAGAATGTTTGGGAGTTGTAGGGTTGAGCGGTTGCGGAAAATCAACTCTTGCGAAAATTATTTCGCGGTTTATTCCCTGTGACGGCGGAAAAATTATTTTTTGCGGAGAAGATATTACGCACAAAAAAAATCTGCACGAAATTTACAAAAATATGCAGATGATTTTTCAAATGCCTGAAGATTCTTTTGATCCGAGAAAAACTTTGGGCTGGAGTATTGCCGAGCCTATGAAAAATTTCGGAATAAAAAATATTTTGGAACGTGTGAAAAGTTTACTTGTCGAAGTAGGTTTAAACGAAAATTATTTTTCGCGTTATCCTCATGAAGTTTCAGGCGGAGAATGTCAAAGGGCAGCAATTGCCCGTGCAGTTTCAATTTCGCCGAAACTTTTAATTTGCGACGAGGCGACAAGTGCTTTAGATGTCACTGTTCAGGAAAAAATTATTGAGCTGCTGAAAAAACTTTGTCGCGAAAAAAATATTTCCTGCCTGTTCATTACTCATGACTTGGTACTCCTTCCAAAAATTTCCGACAGAGTTATTGTAATGCACGGCGGGAAAATTATTGAGGAAGGTACTCCCGAAAAAATTATAAATTTTCCGCAGTCACCTTTTGCAAAAAAATTAACGGAAATAAATTTTTTTAAAATGAACGGAGAAATTTAATGCAGACTGAAAAAAATTTGGAGAAAAGAATTGAAAATTATTGGGACGAAAGGAGCGGAGAATTTGGCAAAGTTCGCCGGCTTGAACTTTCAGGAGAGAATTATTTTGCGTGGGAAAAAATTATTATTGAGCATTTGCCGAAAAAAGAAAATTTAAAAATTCTTGACGTTGGAACCGGTGCGGGATTTTTTGCGGTTATTTTTTCAAAACTTGGTCATAAAGTCATTGGCGTTGATATGTCGTCAAAAATGTTGAAAGAGGCAGAAAAAATTTTCGCCGAATTTAATCTTTCAGCAGAATTTTTAAAAATGGACGCACAAAATTTAAAATTTCCGAATGAAACTTTTGATGTTGTTATCAGCAGAAATTTGACTTGGACACTGCCAGACGCCATGCAGGCTTATCGAGAATGGAAAAGAGTTTTAAAAATCGGCGGTATTCTGATGAATTTTGATTCGGACTGCGGGCAGACAACTTTTGAAAAAAAATCTGATTTAAATGACGTTCACAAAAATATTTCTGAAAATCTTATTGCAGAATGTAACGCGATAAAAAACTCACTCAGAATTTCAACTCATCGCCGTCCGATATGGGACGTGGAACTTTTGAAGAAACTGGAATTTGAAGTCGAATTTGAAAAAGATATTTCAAAAATTGTTCACAAAGACAGTAACTGCCGTTATGATTCAATTCCATTGTTTGCGATTTATGCAAAAAAATTTTTCAACGAAAAATAAAAAATCCCAACGACTTTTTTTGTCAAAGGGAAATTTTATTTTTTTATGCAGAGGTTAGGGAGGTGCGGACGAAATGTTGGACACCGAAAGGAGTAGGCATCTACAAGAAGGAAGAAAAGGAAAAAGCTTTGAAACTTTATGAGGAAGTAAAATCCGTCAAGAAAGCAATTCAATAGTTAGGGTATCCGACGAGAGAAGGTTTATATAAATGGCTGAGAGATTCAAAAAATCCACCTGATAAAACAAAAACTCCACGAAGAAGAATCAACAACAGCCCCGAACATCCGTTGCATCCGCCGACTGAATATGAGAAACCAAATCCGCATACTGACAGATTGACATAACCGAAAATTTCGGTTTCAAACGATCAATGTCTGCAAAAGATTGTTCACCGGACAATTCTGCTTGCGAGGGTTTCTTCGGTCGACTTAAGAATGAATTTTTTTATGGTCGTGATTGGTCAGATTACTCGCTCGACG
>JAFZMV010000116.1 GCA_017553205.1 Selenomonadaceae bacterium
CAACCTCAAACCCGAAACGACTTCACTACTTGCAAGGTACGAGCCGTTGATGTTTTTTCACTATTTTTTTATAGAGGAAGGCTAACCTCTGATTGAATTTTAAAATATGTACTATTGAAAGTCAATATTGCGGCTTATATCTCCATAGCTAAAGCTAGGGGTTTTACGCCGCTTTCTGATAAAACGCTCTCGCTTGATTTTTAGGCTTTGTAGTGTATAATACTGACATCAAATTGATTGGCTGAACTATAAAAAAATAAAGGATTTATGCAGACGAATTTTGAATAAACATCTGCAAAAAAATTTTTGAAGGTAAGTTTTTTTTTTATTGAAAAAATTTTTAGAGGTGATTTATTTTATGGGACATCCTGTGACAACAAATCCGTTTATCATAATGATGATAAACATGACAGTCGTTTTCTTCGTCCTTGTTGCTTTGGGCGGATTGATTCATTTAATCCACATAATTGACCCGACTAAAGAAAAGGAAGATCATTCTGATGAATCTTCAGAGGCGAATGAGCAGGCGGCGATTATTGCCAAACTCAAAGAACAGCAGGCAAGTCAACCTGTTGAAGAACCACAAGTCGAAGAGGGAATTACTCCGGAAATTATTGCGGCGATAAGTGCGGCGATTTCTGCTTACGGTTTTTCCGGTCAAGTTCGTGCAGTAAAAATTGTCGGTCGTGAAAATTCCGGCTGGAAAAGAAATGCTCTCGACAACGGCTTGAGAAAAAGTATCTAAGGAGGGAATTTTGTGGAATTTGTAGATGCTTTTGTAGTTTCGCTCCAATCTGTTTGGAACGACAGCGGATTTTCTTCCTTTACAATGGGCAACGGCATTATGATTTTGGTCGGACTTGCACTTTTGTATATGGCTTTTGTAAAAGAATTTGAACCGCTTTTGCTTGGTCCGATTGCTTTCGGCTGTATTCTCGCGAATTTCCCTAACACGGAATTTTTTGGCGAAGAAATGAACGTCATGAAAGCTATTCGTTTCGGTATCAATTATGAAATTTTCCCGCCGTTAATTTTTTTGGGAATTGGTGCAATGACTGACTTTGGTCCGTTGCTTGCTCGTCCCGCAACTTTACTTTTAGGTGCGGCAGCTCAGATTGGTGTTTTCGTTGCGTTGGCTGGTGCAATGATTGTCTGTTTTGACATTAAAGAGGCGGCGGCTATTGGAATTATCGGCGGTGCTGACGGCCCTACATCAATTTATTTGTCGATTAAACTTGCTCCGCACTTACTCGGTGCAATCGCGGTTGCGGCTTATACTTATATGTCGCTTGTTCCGATGATTCAGCCTCCCATCATGAAAGCGTTGACAACTCAGAAAGAACGCGAAATTGTTATGACTGAACTTCGTCAAGTTACGAAATTTGAGCGTGTAGTTTTCCCGATTGTTGCAACAATTTTTATCAGCTTGTTACTTCCTCCTATTGCGGCACTTCTCGGCATGTTGATGCTTGGAAATCTTTTCCGCGAATCTGGAGTTACTGACAGATTGAGCGATACGGCTCAAAATTCTTTATGTAACATTGTAACAATTTTCTTGGCAACAGGTACAGGCATGACCATGAATGCGAACGACTTTTTGAGAGCAGATACAATTTTGATAATTTGTTTGGGTCTTGTTGCGTTTATGGGCGGTACTGCAGGCGGAGTTATCTTCGGAAAAATTATGTCCAAAATGACGGGCGGAGCAATAAATCCGTTAATCGGTTCTGCCGGTGTTTCTGCTGTTCCTATGGCGGCTCGTGTCAGTCAGTTGGTCGGAATGAAATCTAAACCCGGCAATTATTTGCTTATGCATGCAATGGGTCCGAATGTTGCGGGCGTTATCGGTACGGCGGTCGCGGCAGGTACTATGCTGGCAATGCTGAAATAAATTTTTTCTGAAATAAAAAAAAATCAGTCTTCGTTTCAAAATTCGGAGCGGAGGCTGTTTTTTTATTGACGAAAAAAATTTTGTAACATAGAATACAAAAGATTTTTTTTAGGAGGGATTTTTCTTGATTAAAGTTTTGGTAAGCGGAGCACTCGGAAGAATGGGACGCACTGTTGTTGACGCTGTAAAAAATGATTCTGAATTGGAACTTGTCGGAGCAGTTGATATTTTCGACGGAGAAATTGACGGAATGAAAGTTGAAACTGATTTAAATTCTGCGTTGGAAAAATTTAAACCTGATGTCATGGTTGATTTTACTCGCCCTGATTCTGTTTTTAAAAATGTTATGACTGCTATTGAAAAAAATGTTTCGCCTGTTGTTGGAACTACGGGACTGAGTGACGAACAAAAAAATAAAATTCGTGAGTCGGCAGAAAAAAATAATACTCCCGCTTTTATCGCTCCAAATTTTGCGATAGGTGCGGTGTTGATGATGTTACTTTCTCAAAAAGTTGCGAAGTACATGCCCGACGTTGAAATTATCGAACTTCATCACGACAAAAAACTTGACGCTCCAAGCGGAACGGCTGAAC
Organism: Selenomonadaceae bacterium; assembly: GCA_017553205.1. Classification (GTDB taxonomy): domain Bacteria; phylum Bacillota; class Negativicutes; order Selenomonadales; family Selenomonadaceae; genus Quinella. Next base: position 2,485 of record JAFZMV010000116.1, read on the forward strand.
TTACTGCGAAAATGATTGCTGAAGTTCGCGAAAAACATTTTCAAGGAAATAAAGACGAAGTTGAAAAAATTCCTCATGCACGCGGGGCAGATTATGAAGGAATGAAAATTCACAGCGTCAGACTTCCGGGCTATGTTGCTCATCAAGAAGTTATTTTTGGAGGACTCGGACAAACTTTAACAATTCGCCATGATTCTATGGGCAGGGATTCTTTTATGCCGGGTGTTTTGCTTGCCTGTAAAAAAGTTCGCGGCTTAAAAGGTTTGACTGTCGGTCTTGATAAAATTCTAGACTAGGGGTTAGGGATTAGGGGCTAGTCTTTTTCTTAAAATCTATTTCCTGAAGTTATGCAAACAGTTTCAAACTTTTTTGTTGGAAGGCGATATTTTGAAGGATAACAGGTCATTTAAATTACGCAAAGAAAATTTTTCTGAAGTTACTTCGCAAGTTCATGACGAACTTGTAAAAATGAAAATTTCAGGTAAGGAAATCGGGCGTGCAGATTTACTTCTTGAAGAAAATTTTATGCGTATGAATGAAATAGGCGGATTGGAAGAAGTCGAAGTAAAAATCAAAAAAAAATTCGGCGACGTTACTCTTCAGCTTGAATCGAAAGGCTCGGCTTATAATCCGCTTGTTGAAATCACAGATTTTGACGAAGAGGACGAAGACTATTTTCGGACGATGATTTTAAAAGCCAATCGCTCGAAGATGTCATATAACTTTCGTGCAGGAAAAAATATTTTAGTCATTCAAGTTCATCATGGCGGCAATAAACAAATTTATTATACGCTCGGCGGAATGTTTTTCGGAATAATTTTCGGACTTTTGATAACAAATTTTTGTCCGGCTGATTTAATTACGACAATCGACAAAGGTTTTATTAAAAGTATCCGAACAATATTTTTGAACGCACTCAACATGATGCTTGTTCCAGTAATTTTTTTCAGTGTCATAAGCGGTATAACAAGTGTAAGCAATGCCGCTGATATTGGACGAATCGGCGGAAAACTCATGAGTTTTTACACTTTGACAACAATTATTGCATCGGCTTTGAGTGTGGTAATTGGTTATTTTATGTTCAGCGGAGGAGTTCCTCAAATTGGAACGGCGGACACGGCTAATGCTACTGCATCAGAAAAAATTTCTGTGATAGATACGATTGTTGCACTTATTCCGAATAATTTAATTGTACCGATTGAAGAAGGGGAAATGTTACAAATAATTTTCCTTGCTGTGGTTTTCGGAATATGTATTATCAAACTCGGAGATCAAGTAAAACTTCTTCATGAAATTATTGAAGAGATGAATAAATTCTGTCTGAAAATGATAGGCATGATAGTTTCATTTATTCCGATAGTTGCATTTGTTTCTATGGCATCACTTGTAATAAATGTCGGAATGGATTCTGTTTTAATGCTTGGCGGGCTGATTTTCGGTCAATTATTCGGCAGTATTTTAATGGTCGGAGTTTATTTAACTTTGCTGGTAATTTTCGGAAAAGTTTCTCCCTTGCCCTTCCTGAAAAAAATCGGAAGTTATATTTCAGTTCCCTTTTCGACAAGTTCTTCAAATGCCGCAATGCCTTTTACCATGAAATTCTGCACGGAAAAAATGGGAATTGATCCAAAACTTTCTTCCTTTTCAATTCCTGTGGGTGCAACGGTGAACATGGACGGAGGTTGTTTATATTTATCGATTGCAAGTATAATGCTCGCAGGAATGTACGGACTTGATTTAAATATAGATGTTTTATTTACGATATTTATAACAGTCATTGCTCTTTCAATCGGTGCCCCGGGAGTTCCGGGCGGAGCTTTTGTTTGTCTTGCGTCGATTGTTGTCGCACTCGGTCTGCCTAAAGAGGCAACGGCGGTTATTTTGGGAATAGATCCGATTTGTTCAATGTTGAGAGCGGCTTTAAATTCTACCGGTGATATTGCCGTAACTTCAGCTTTGGCGGGCAATGAAAAACTTTTAGACAAAGATATTTATAGTAAGTTGTAAAAATTTTTTGGAGGAATGAATATGAAAAAAATTAATTTAGCTATCGTCGGAGTGACGGGAGCAGTAGGACAGGAATTTTTAAAACTCATTGAGGAAAGAAATTTTCCTTTCGCAAATTTGAAAATGCTGGCATCTTCCCGCAGTGCAGGCAAAAAAATAAATTTCATGGGCAAAGAATACACCGTTGAAGAAACTACAGAAAATTCTTTTGACGGAATTGACATTGCACTTTTTGCGGGCGGTTCTGCAAGTAAAATTTTTGCTCCCGCCGCAGTTAAAGCCGGTGCAGTTGTCATTGACAATTCAAGTACTTTCAGAATGGATAAAGATGTTCCGCTTGTTGTTCCAGAAGTAAATCCGCAGGCAATTTTCAGACACAAAGGAATTATCGCAAATCCGAATTGCTCAACAATTATCATGGTTATGGCATTGAAACCGCTTTACGATATTTCAAAAATCAAAAGAATTGTCGTTTCAACTTATCAGGCAGTATCGGGAGCAGGACGCGAAGGCATGGAAGAATTAAAAAATCAGCTTGACGCTCTTGCAAAAAATGAAAAAATTGAACCGAAAATTCTTCCTGTATCAAAGTTGGAAAAACATTATCAAATTGCGTCTAATCTCTTGCCGCAGATTGACATTTTCATGGATAATCTTTACACAAAAGAAGAAATGAAAATGATTGACGAAACAAAAAAAATTATGGAAGATGACGAAATGAAAATTACTGCGACAACTGTTCGCGTTCCTGTTTTCAGAAGTCATGCGGAATCGGTAAACGTGGAATTTTTTGACGAAGTTTCTGTTGAATCTGCAAAAAATGCGTTGAAAAATTTTGACGGCGTAACTTTGACTGATAATCCTGCTGAAATGATTTATCCTCAACCGCTTGAAACTTCAGGAAAAAATGATGTTGAAGTCGGAAGAATCAGAAAAGATTTTTCTGTTGAACACGGTTTAAATTTCTGGGTCTGCGGCGATCAAATTCGTAAAGGTGCGGCATTAAATGCTTTGCAAATTGCAGAAGTCTTAATAAAAAATTCGGAAAAAAATTAAACTGACGAAAAAATAAAAAAAATTAGTAAAAAAAATTCTCCTTCAACAGGAGAATTTTTTTTTGTCGATGTAGTTTATCCAATAAACATTTTTTTTTACTTTTTCTTTAACTTTTTATCTTTCTTTTGATTCAGGAGATTAAAATATTCCAAGTAAAGTTTGCTTTTTTTTATCTATCGCCATTTTATAATCTTGTTCGACTCCTTGATCCGTGTAATACGCTGAACCAAGATAAGCGAAAGAAAATTTATCTTTTCCGATGCACCCATTTCAGCTCAAAAAATTGCTTTTTCAAAATCATTTTTCAAACTTGCCTAATAAGCTGTAATTCCGAAAATTTTCGATAATCTTAGAACCTGTCTAAAAACTAAAAAAAGTGATAAAATAAAAGAAAAATTTCATAGGAGAGAAACAAAATGCATAATTATCCGAGCGATATTTCGCGAGAACAATTTGAAATAATTCGTCCGGACTTGGAAAATGCAAAGAA
>JAFZMV010000117.1 GCA_017553205.1 Selenomonadaceae bacterium
CATTGCTTTACACAAAAAATATTTGATTAAGATTAAAAGCAAACGCAGTATCAGGCAAAATCTTTTATCCTGTCTTCTCAATGACAAACTGCTCCTTGATGTCATTTCCGCTTAAAAATTTATGAAACGCCCGTGTTTTGTAAAGCAAAAAGTATTTTGAGGCACAAAAAAAGCGACTGAAAAAATTTTTGCCCGTCGCTGAAAAATCCAAATGTCACTTGACATTTTTAATCTTTCCTTAAGAAATTTTTAATCTTTTTTTAATTTTAGTTTCGTTATATATCTCGGAATTCAAAATAACAAGACGCCACAGTCTTAGAGGGAATCACCAACCCTCAAAAAATTTTCAAAGACGAACCCCACCAAGAATCGTCTGAAGGAGGCTAAAGCGGAAAATTTAAAATGAAATTTTCGGACTTATTTAACACAGGACGCGAATTGAAAAAAATTCGGCGTCTTTTTTTGTTTTGCAAAATAATTTTATTCGCAAACTTTTTTAAATATTTTCTTCGGGCGGATCTTCAAAACCTAAAATCCATGTTGCGATAAATCCTGCGACGTAAGCAACTAAAACTCCCGCCAAATAAATCAGTGCATTATTTGTTGTCGCCGCCAAAGGCAGTCCGGAAATTCCCAGAGCCGCCGCTCCGACTGAAAAATTTGCTTGAACTGCTCCGCCGAATGCTCCGCCGATACATGCTCCAATAAAAGGTTTTCCAAGCGGAAACGTTACGCCATAAATTAAAGGCTCGCCGACTCCCATCATTCCGACGGGCAAAGCGGAGGCGACAGTTTTTTTGAGAAATTTATTTTTCGTTTTGAAATAAACCGCGACAGCCGCTCCGACTTGTCCCGCTCCCGCCATTGCCAAAATCGGCAGTAAGATTGTCATTCCGTATTGAGAAATTAAACTCACATGAATCGGTGTAAATGCCTGATGAACTCCGAACATTACAAGCGGTAACCAAAAACCCGCTAAAATAAATCCAGTTAATGCTCCGCCGGATTCAACTGCTCCCGCCGCAAAATTTCCAATTCCGTCCGCTATAATTCCGCCGACAGGTTGCAAAATAAAAATTGCTGCCGCTCCCGCCGTCAAAACTGTCAAAAGCGGAGTCAAAAATAAATCGAAAATTTCAGGGATAATTTTGTGAAAAATTTTTTCAAGCTGAACAGCAAACGCCGCGATTAAAACAACTGAAATAATTCCTCCGCGTCCCGGTACAAGATTTTCACCAAAAAAATTTATTTCTGCAAGTGCAGGGTGAGTTATCAACGCGGCAAGAACTCCGCCGATTATCGGAGTACCGCCGAAAACTTTTCCCGCATTCCAACCGATAAATAAATTCATTCCCCAAAAAACAGAATTTCCCGCAACCATTAAAAGTTTTATAACAGGTTCGTTTGCAAGTTCGGGAGAAATTTTTAATGCACAGCCGACAAGTCCCGTTATCAATCCGCAGGCAATAAAACCCGGAATAAGCGGAATAAAAATACTTGCAATTTTTTTCAGAAATAATTTTATCGGAGTAGAATTTTTTTCGCGGATTTTTTCATGAAGTTCCTTGCCGTCGCCGATTTTCGGAGAAGATTTTTTTAAAATTTCTTTGACGGCATCAGCAGTTTTTGTTACCTTGCCCGGTCCCAAAATAATTTGGAGTTCTTCGCCGTCTTGATTCGTGCCGAGAACTCCTTCAATTTTTTTCAATTCGTCGAAAATATTTTTATCTTGTTTAATTAAATGAACTCTGAGCCGCGTCATGCAATTTGTCACGCTTGAAATATTTTCTGTACCGCCCAAAGTTTCAATAATTTTTTTTACAAATTCTTCGTTACTCAAAAAAAATTCCCCCAACAAAAAATTTAATCTGCCAATTAAAAAAACTCCTTCGATTATTCAAAGAAGTCAGTTACTCATAAATTTATTTTTTTCTAAGCATGGAATCCGTGTCTGACAGAAGGTTTAATATGTCTGTCGATTGTAGAAAGTCCTCTGTAAACCGTGCTTATGTCTATTGCCTCTCCGCGACTGGCAACATATTTTTCAAGTTTTCTTTTGACTCGTTGAAGTGCGTTGTCGATTGATTTTACATGACGTTTCAAACCGTTTGCAATTTCCTGATAAGATTTTCCGTCAAGATAAGCCATCAAAACCTGCCATTCCAAATCGCTCAAAATTTCTTCCATTTTTCTTTCTATAGCCAAAAATTCTTCACGACTTATAACAAGTTCTTCCGGATCGGCAACTTTCACACCGCTTAAAACATCTAACAAAGTTCTGTCAGAATCTTCGTCATAAATCGGTTTATTCAGAGAAATATACGAATTCAGCGGAATATGTTTTTGACGTGTGGCAGTTTTTATCGCCGTGATAATTTGCCGAGTTACGCAAAGTTCGGCAAAAGCATGAAAGGAAGAAAGTTTATCACTTTTAAAATCTCGTACGGCTTTATAAAAACCGATCATTCCTTCTTGAATTATGTCTTCTCTGTCTGCACCGATAAGAAAATAAGAACGTGCCTTTGCTCTTACAAAACTTCTGTACCTGTGTATTAAGTAGTCCATTGCCGACTTGTCGCGGTTTTCTTTTATTTCGTTGATAAGTTCTTCGTCCGTCAGAGAATCATATTTATTATAATCGTCTTTAGTGACAGTTTCGAGAACACTTATAATGCTCGCTTCCAATTTCATGACCTCCGTTTGCGGCGAATTATAACCCACAAAATTCGGCAAGTCAAATTTTCTTTTAAAATCGGCAGGAATAAAAAAATTTTTGAAGAATTTATAGCGTTTTCTATTTTACACCTACAAATCTTCAAAAATTAAATTCACATTATAATATTTCGGGTCGTCTGAAACTTCTTTGCCTGCCCAGCTTGGAATTTCTACAAATTCATTCGAAGAATTTATTTCAACTTCAGCCAGAATCAAGCCGGAAAGTTTTCCCTCAAAAATATCGACTTCCCAAATATGATTTTTATATTCGACTTTGTAACGAGTCTTACTTAAAACTTTCGTCCCGCAGAGTTTCAAAAGTTCTTCGGCATCTTCGACAGGAATTTCATATTCAAACTCACTGCGAACAATTCCAATATTCTTTGTCTTAACGGAGAGAAAGCCGCGATTTTTTTTTATGCGGACTCGAACAGTTTTTTCAATATCTGTTGACAAATAACCTTGAGAAATTTTTTCTCCGTCAATTAAATTAATTTCGGATAACTTTTCCGCATTTATTAAAAATTTTCTTTCAATCTCCAACGCCATAAAAAATCTCCCTGAAATTTTTCTAAAATTCTAGCAGTCATTAAACTTGAAGTCAATCGGCAAAAAAATTTAATCTTCAAATCAAAAAAATTTTTTTCGTAAAAAAATTTGAAAATTTATCCTATCAGCGATAAAATTCTAAGAACCTGTCTAAAAACTAAAAAAAGTGATAAAATAAAAGAAAAATTTCATAGGAGAGAAACAAAATGCATAATTATCCGAGCGATATTTCGCGAGAACAATTTGAAATAATTCGTCTGGACTTGGAAAATGCAAAGAA
>JAFZMV010000118.1 GCA_017553205.1 Selenomonadaceae bacterium
ATCGAAAGATTTTTTAATCGCATCAAACACTACAGACACATTGCAACACGTTACGACAAATTGTCCGTTTGCTTTTTAAATTTTGTTCTTCTTGCCACCGTCATGATAAAAATTTAGACTTTACCAACACGCCCTAATAAATTTCTGATTTTAATCGGGATAGGAATTGACACAAAATCTGCGTTATGATAAATTTTACACAATTCGTAAAACGTGCGAAGACATTGAGCAAGAAACAAGTTTGGTCTTTGCGTATTTACTTTGGCTAAAGAGGTGAACGGTAAAAATCGGGTTGGGACATCGACCTGTGCAGAAGATCGAGTAAGGCTTCAATTCTGAAGCGTCGATTGTTGATAGCAGAATCCCTCGCATTTAGACGTGGGGAGTATGTCAAAACTTTAATAAAATATTTTAAAATAGTTAAAATTTAAATGGGGATTTGACAAGGGAGGAAAGTTTTATGATTACCGGTGCAATAGCAGTAATGACTTCAGGTGGCGACAGTCCGGGAATGAATGCGGCGGCTCGTGCGGTTGTTAGAACTGCACTTTATGAGGGCGTAAAAGTTTTTGGTATTAACAACGGCTACAAAGGCATGCTCGCTGATGATATAGTTGAACTTAATTCACGGAGTGTAAGTGATTTGATTCAGCGTGGCGGAACTTTTCTCGGTACTGCCCGCTGTAAAGAATTTAAAACCGTTGAAGGTCGTCGTCAAGGTTTAGACAATCTTCAGAAACATGGTATTGAAGGTCTTGTAATTATCGGCGGTGACGGAAGTTTAACAGGCGGTTCGATGCTGTCTAAAGAAGGCGGTATTCCGATTGTCGGACTTCCCGGAACTATTGATAATGACGTTTGGGGAACTGATTATACTATCGGTTGCGACACTGCGGCGAATACTGCAGTTGACGCGATAAATAAACTCCGCGATACTGCATCAGCTCACAGAAGAATCATGGTCGTTGAAGTTATGGGACATACTTCTGGCTGGCTCGCAATGATTTCAGGTATTGCAAGCGGTGCAGAATATATTATCGTTCCCGAAGTCAAATACGATCTTGACGAAATGTGCCATGAAATTGTTGATTCTTACAAACAAGGTCGCCGTTATACAATTATCGTCGTTGCTGAAGGTGCTTGTTCCGGTGTCGGATTAAAAAATCTTGTACAGGAAAAAACCGGAATTGATACCCGCGTTTCAATTCTCGGTCATATTCAGCGTGGCGGCTCTCCCACAATGGAGGACAGAATTAAAGCATCTATGCTCGGCGAACGTGCGGCACTCGCTTTAATTTCGGGCGTTTCTAACGTTGTTTTCGGTTTTGACGAAGGAAAAGTTGTCAGTATAAACCTTTTTGACTCCGTAAACAATAAAAAGCCGCTCGATCCTGAACTTGTCAGACTTGCAAGCGTTCTCGTTTAATTTGAAATTAGGAAAATAAATTTTTCTGAAATATTTTCTGATGACATACAAAAAAAGTAGGCGACTCGGAAAAAGAGTTGTCTACTTTTTTTTTTGTAAATTTTCTGTGTTATAATCCCAAAAAATTCCGGAGGTGCGGTTATGAAAGAACTTTATAAAAATTGGATTATTTCTCATAAAATTGACGACGGCAAAATTTTTTTGAATGACGAAGAAAATATTTTAATCGAAACGGATTTTGCACGCGGAGAAATAAATTTTTACGATCTCGAAGTAAATATCGTAGAAATGAGCGTTACAAATTTTTCTGACGGCGAAAATAAATTTTATCTGCATTTTGAATTGAAAGATTTGAACCATGCCGAAGAACTTTTTGAGGAAATGCTTGAAACTCTCGAAAGTTTAAAAAATCGTCAGAAATTAAAAATTTTGCTCTGCTGTACAAGCGGACTCACGACAAATTTTTTCAAAGACAAATTGAACGAGGCGGCAGAAATTTTGTCGCTCGATTATGAATTTAATGCGGTTTCATTTTCCAAACTTTATTCGACGGCTTACGATTATTCAATAATCTTGCTGGCTCCTCAAATTGCTTTTCAATTCGATTCCGTGAAAAAAACTTTATCGGATAAATTAGTCGTGAAAATCCCGACAAAAACTTTTGCAAGTTATGACAGCGGAGAAATTGTAAAATTGATTCGTGAAGAAGTAGAAAAAAGAAAATTTTCCGCCGAAGAACGTGCTATTATGAGAGCAATCGGAGAAATAAAAAATAATTCAAAAATTTTATCAATCGCCGTAATGCCTTTTGAACATCAAACCAGAATTTCTTACAGAATTTATGAACGCGGAGAAATTTTAAAAAGTGAAACGGTTATCAAAGGAAAATTAAATGTGATTCGGGATCTTGAAGATATTTTCGATACAATTTCATATCGCTGCAAAAAATTTGACATGGTCGGAATTGCAATTCCCGGCGGGATTCACGACGGAAAAGTTGATTTAGATGACAGAATGATTGATCCGAAAATAAATTTGAAAAAATATCTTGAAGAAAAATATAAAATTCCCGTGATAATCCACAATAATTTACGCGGGGCTGTTTTGGGATATTACGCACAGCAAAAAAAATATAAAAATATTGTTTTTATGTCACAGCCGAAAGGTTATTTAATCGGCGGACAAAGTATTTTGATTGACGGAAAAATTTTTAGCGGAAGTCACAATAATTCCGGCGAAATAAAATTTTTGTTGAGAAGTCAGATAAAAAATAATGAACATCGCGAACATTGTTGTTATGATTCCGAAAGAATTTTGGATATAATTTGTTTTGAGATTCGTGCGGCAATTTCCATTGCGGATCCTGAATTGATTTGTATTCGGAGCGAAATGACACCCGATTTAGAAAAAATTAAAGAAAAAATAATTGAGCATGTTCCTGAAGAATTTCTGCCTGATTTTGTTTACATACCCGACACAGAAATGGCGGAATATGTTTTACTCGGACAAATGATTTTGTGCCTTGAATCACTTGAAAAATAAAATTTGTAACATTTTTTGTAACAGTGTTACAATGATTTTTAAAAATTTTTGAAATACCATTTCAAGCAGAAAAAATTTTGTTGAAACATTTTGAAATATATGGTAAATTTACATCATAAAATTTAAAATAAATGATTGGAGTGTTGAACGTGAGAAAAATTATTCTCCTGTGTTCCGCCGGAATGTCCACAAGCATGTTGGTTAAAAAAATGCAGGAAGCTGCAAAAGCTCAGAATTATGAGTGTTCGATCGCGGCTTTCCCGATGAGCGAAGCAAAAGAACGTGCTTCCGATGCCGATGCTATTCTTCTTGGACCGCAGGTTCGTTTTAACAAAAACAAAGTTGCCGAGCAGTGTCCGGGCATTCCGATTGATGTTGTTGACATGAAACTTTACGGTCGCATGGACGGCAAAGGTGTCATCGAAATGGTTAAGAAAATGATTGGCGATTGACAAAAACCTCTCTCTTCGAAAAATGAAAAATATATTGTTTACAAACGACCTTCCTGAATAAAGAAAAGCCGCTATTCTTTTGAGTAGCGGCTTTTTCAGAAGTTTTCAGAAGAGGACAAAAAAATGACAGAGTTAGAAATTTCATCATATCTTGTGGCAATGGAATTAAATAAAATGGCTGTCTTTGAGTGGGATATTGAAAAAGACACATTGATTTCTGATGAGATGGTGAAGGTTGTCACTTCGCATGAAATTCCAAGAGATAATGTAAAAGAAAATTTCATGAAGGCTCGACTGATTCACCCGAAAGACCGCCAAGAATTTAGAAATCATATTAACCGAATGTTGACGATGAAAACTCTGCGTTCCGCTCCCAGTCAAGATTATACTTTGGACTGCAGAATTTACACGACTGACGGCTATTATATTTGGGTTCGTTTTATTTATCGTGCTTATTTTAAAGACGGTGTTGCTTTTCGTATTGTCGGGAGTATCAGAAATATTGATTCCGCACATAAAGAAGAAGTTCGATTGAAAAAAGAAATTGAACGCGATCCTATGACCGGACTTTACAGCAAAACTCATGCTCCTTATCTTGTAAACCAAATTTTGCTCGACAAAACAAAAATGAATGCTCTCCTTGTTATTGACCTTGATAATTTTAAAAATGTTAATGACAGGCTGGGGCATTTAATCGGCGACGCGGTTATCATGGATATGGCGATGAATTTAAAAACAACTTTCAGAAAATGCGATATTCTCGGACATATCGGCGGCGATGAATTTATGGTTATGATGAACGATATTAAGTCGCCTGAAATTGTAATTCAAAAATGTGAAAAACTTCGAGACCTTTTAAGAAGAACTTATAATCATGAAGGTGAAGAAGTTTCAGTTTCTTCAAGTATAGGGATTGCACTTTCTCCGGCTCATGGTTCGGATTATAAATCTTTATTTGAAAAAGCAGATGCCGCACTTTTTCAGAGTAAACGAGACGGAAAAGACACGCAGACAATTTACGACGAACAATTTAAAGGCGGAAGTCATGCATTGGCTGAAGATATTTCTACGCCTTCGCAAAATTTCCGAAAAATGTTGTCAAATCCTCTGGAATATATTTTTCAAATGGTTTTCAATTCAAAAGATACTTCGTTGGCGGTTCAGTTGCTGTTACAAGTTTTCGCAAAATATTTCAAGGTTCATCGTGCTTATGTTTATTGGCATGTTGACGGACCTTATTGGCCGAGAATTTTATTTGATTATGTTCGCGGAGATTTTCAAAAAACGGAAATTGCACACGATCCGCCTTTACGTTTGCAGATTCGCAGACGCTATAAAGATACAAAAAACGGAAGATTCAGCGAATGTGGTGACACAAGCAAACTTACTGAAAGAGCCAGAAAAGAATTTGAGCGGAGAAATGTTTTTGCTTATTTGGAATGTGCAGTTATGGACGGAGAAAATTTTATCGGCGGTGTTGGTTTTGACGATTGCAAAAGGGCAAGAACTTGGACGAAGGAAGAACACGGAGTTTTATTTGCATTCGCGGAAATTATGAGAAGATTTTTATTCGGGCAGATTCATTTTGAAATGACTAAACGAAACAGAAATTGGAGTTTGTAAAAAAATTTTTTGTGTGAGGATAACGATGAGCGTTTTACTTGAAAAATTAAGCAGTAAAAAAAATTTTTCTGATACGGAACAAGTTATAGCGAATTATGTCATGGAAAATTATCATGATTTATTAAATTGTTCTACGCGACAACTTGCAAAAAAAACTTTTACAAGTTCGGCGGCGATTGTTCGATTCAGTCAAAAACTCGGCTTTGAGGGCTACACAGAATTTAAAACAAAATTTTTGGCTGAGATGATGCAGAAAAAATCTGAACCGTACGAAAAAAATATTACCAGTGCGGACGACGTGAACATGATAATTGAAAAAGTGAAAAATATTGAACTGCGGGCAATAAAAAATACTCAAGAAAAAATAAATCCTTCGCAATTTATTCGTGCCATGAATTATATAAAATCTGCAGATTATATTGATTTTTACGCGATGAACAACAATTTGGGTATTGCAAATTTGGCAGCGGAAAGTTTTATTGTTGCTCACAAATATTCTTCGGTTCATTCTTCTATATCTTCGCAGTATCTTAACGCGTTAAATTCTCCGAAAAATCATTTGGCGTTCATAATCAGCAGAACTGGAGAAAACAGAATGTTAATTGATATTGCAAAAGTTTTGGATAAAAAATCTGTCCCGATTGTTTTGATAACTTCCGACAAAAATTCTACGCTGACAAATTTTTCAAAAGTAATTTTTACGGTGGAAACTGCAGAAGAAATGGAAGAATTGGGACCGCGAGTATTTTTGACGGGAGCAAAATATGTCATTGACGTTTTGTATGCGTTGTTAATGACGAGAATTGATTATTCAGGCTCAAAAATAAAAACTGAATGGCTGCAAAAAAATTTTTTCTACTAATAATTTAAAAAATTTTTTGGAGTTGGTGTTATGAATATTTTGGAAAAATTGGCGAATGAATCAAAAATTCGCGTCGAAGAAGATATAAAAAAAATTTCGCGTGATGAAATGAAAAATCTTGCGAAAAATTCTGTTTCGGACGGAAAAAAATTTTTGTCGGCTCTTCAGAAAAAAAATTTGTCGTTCATTTGCGAAGTAAAAAAAGCCTCACCGTCAAAAGGAATTATTGCGGAAAATTTTCCTTACGTCGAAATTGCGGAAGAATATGAAAAAATTGGTGCGGATTGTATTTCTTGCTTGACCGAACCGAAATATTTTTTGGGCAGCGACAAAATTTTTTCTGAAATTCGCAAAAAAGTTTCAACGCCGATGTTGCGAAAAGATTTCACGGTTGACGAATATCAAATTTTTCAGGCGAAATTTTTGGGAGCGGACGCGGTTTTATTGATTTGTGCGATTTTGGAAACTGCGACGATTGAAAAATTTTTGAAAATCTGCGACGAATTAAATTTGTCTGCGTTGGTCGAAACTCACGACGAAAAAGAAATAAAATCTGCGATTTCAGCGGGAGCGAAAATTATCGGCGTGAACAATCGAAATTTAAAAAATTTTGAAGTAGATTTTTCAAACGCTGCAAAACTTCGCGAAATAATTCCGCCTGAAAAAATTTTTGTTGCGGAAAGCGGCGTAAAAAATTCCGACGACGTAAAACTTTTGAAAAAAATCGGAGCAGACGCAGTTTTAATCGGTGAAACTTTGATGAGAGCCGCCGACAAGAAAAAAATTTTGCAAGAATTCAGATCCGTGTAAAAAATTCAAATTTCTGTCGAAAGGCAGTTTTTTTTTTGCAAAAATAAAAAAATTTCAGTGAAAAATTTTTGTGTGTGGAAAAATTTTCTTGACAAGTGCAACTGGGGGGGGTATAATTCATGAATACTTTTTGCTTAATTTTCGTTAAAATTTTTTGGAATGTGAATTTATGTTTAAGTTTAAATGTCCGAGTTGCGGTTCTAAAGATGTCAGAAAATGTTCAATAATTTACGACAGCGAATTAAATTCGGTGTCAGAAGTTAAAAATAAAAATTTAGAAAAAATTTCTCCGCCGTCAAAAAAAAAGGAATTTTGGAACGAGGGATTTGTTTGCGGGGCGATATGTGTTTTTTTATTGGTTGATGTGACTTTTTCATTTTTTTATATTGGTATTACAATTTTTTTTGGATTAGTTTCTCTGACGTTTTTTATTTTATCGGGAAAAGCACAAGAATATAATGAGAAAAAATTTGCGGTTGATTATGATTCTTGGACGAAAAGTTATTTTTGCAACAAATGCGGAAATATTTTCCATATGAAATAAAAAAAATTCCCTTTGACAAAAAATTCGTGGGGATTTTTTTATTTGACGGTGCGAAAATTTTTTTTACAATCCTGTCATAATTTTGTGAGTCATGCATATAATAGAGTGAAAATAAAAATTACAAAAAAATTTATGAAAGGTGGTCATTAAAATGACAGACAAAAAAATTTTTGAAGATGAAATTTTGAGCGAGGAAGAACTCGACAACGTTGCAGGCGGAACAAGAATTGAAACTTATTCAGACGGCAATGAACTTTACAAACGCGGACTTTTGACTGAAGAGCAAGCAATACACTCGGCACCTGTTCGCGAAATGTTGCACAAACTTGGTTACAGCGGCTATGTTGATAACGGCGGAATTATTAAATCAAATATTTACACCGACAAAAACGGCAACAATATTTCCCGCGAAGATTTCTGGAAAAATTTTGACGCTGAAAACGGAACAAGAATTATCAAGTAAAATTTATCGTAAAAAAAATTTATCTCGGCAGTTTGTCGAGATTTTTTTATTTATGGCGGTAACTTGTAAAAATTTTTTGAAAGGAATAAAATTGATTTGACAAAAATTTACATGAAAGGACGGAAAATTTTTGAGTGAAAATTACGGCACGAATCAAAATCTTCGTGCAAGTCTTTTAGATTGGGTAAATCTTGGAAAAAATCCTACAGAAATTATTTTAAAAACAGCGAAACTTTTGAGCGAAATTTCCGGCGAAGAATCTTATTATCAAAATATTTATGAGCAAATTTTTGCGGTGTACGGTTTGGCTTTGGACGATAAATTTATTTTGGAAAAAGAGCTTAAAGAAGTTGAGGAGCGTTTGAAAAAAATTTCTGCGGCATGTGAAAATCCTGAATTTACAGAAGACGAACGCAAGCGAATGATTTTTGCGATTGAGCGTCATAAAGCTGAAATTGAACGACTGAAAAAAATGCAGGACGAAAAAAATTGAATAAGGAAAATTTTTTATTCGATGTCGGCACTGTAATGTGGAGAGATTGGACAGTTTTAAAAAGACGGCTGAAAAAATTTATTTTTTCTCGGCTTGTCACTCCGATTTTATATCTCACTGCATTTGGTTGGGGACTCGGACGAAGTATAAATCTTGACGGCGGAAATTATTTAGATTTTCTTGTTCCGGGTATAATCGCACTCAACACAATGAATGTCAGTTACATGAGTGCGACGACAATTCACGCGGAAAAAGTTTATCATAAAAGTTTGGAAGAATATTTACTTGCTCCGATTTCTCCGCTTGCTTATGTTGTAGGAAAAATTTCTTCTGCGATTATTCGTGCGGGAATTTCGACGGCTTTAATTTTGTGCGTTGCGTTTCTTTTTGGTGCGGGATTAAATTTTTTAGCGGACTTTGAACGGACTGCAGAATTTTTATTTGTAATAATTTTGAACTCAATAATTTTTTCTGGCGTGGGATTTTGTGCGGCTCTTCGTGTGCAAACTTTTGAAGAACTTGCACAAGTCAACACATATATTTTAATGCCGATGAGTTTTTTATGCGGAACATTTTTCAGCGTGGACAGACTGCCCGAAATTTTAAAATTTTTTATAGAAATTTTGCCGTTGACTCACACCAGTGAACTTTTACGAAACGGATTTAATTTTTTTTCGCTGATTATTTTAATTTTTTACGCGGGAATTTTAATATTTTTTTCGTGCAGAGAATTCAAAAAATTATCGTCATAGAACAGGAAATTTAAAATGGAATTACAAGAAATTTTGTTTGAGGCTGTGCGGCTTGAAGTGTCAGATATTCATTTGACAATCGGACAGCCGATTTTTTTTAGAATATCAGGAGAATTTTTAAAAGTCGGAGAAATTTTGACGGACGAAGATTTAAAAAAATTTTTTGCCGAACTTGTACCGCCACATGCACAAAAAATTTTTGCCGAAAAAAAATCTGCGGACTTTTCATATTTCGATGAAAAAACTTTACGCAGATTCAGAGTAAATATTTATTTGCAAAGAAAATTTCCTGCTGCAACCCTTCGACTTATCGCAAAAAAAATTCCTACTCTTGAAGAAATCGGAAGTCCAAAAGTTTTAAGAAAATTTTTGACGGCTGAACAAGGTTTAATTTTGGTTACGGGTCGAACAGGTTCAGGAAAATCTACGACGCTCGCCGCATTTTTAAACGAACTTTGCAAAATTCGTCCGTGTCATTTGTTGACTTTGGAAGACCCGATAGAATTTGAATATTTTGCGGAAAATTCTTTCGTAAGTCAGCGGGAACTCGGACAAGATTTTTTAAATTTTGCTGAGGCTGTCAGAGTTTCACTTCGCGAAATGCCCGACGTTTTGTTAATCGGAGAAATTCGCGACGCTGAAACAATGCATGCGGCACTTGAAGCATCAGCGGCGGGAGTTTTGGTTTTGGCAACATTACACACAAAATCTGCGGCTGAAACTGCCATGAGAGTTGAAACAATGTTTCCGTTAGTTCAACGCGACGCAATACGAGATTTATTTGCTGATGAATTTACTGCGATAATTTCTCAACAGCTTTTAAAAAAATCTGACGGCGGAAGAGTTTGTGCGGCTGAAGTTTTGTTGGCAAATCCTGCTTCGCGTTCACTCATAAAACAGGGAAAATATTTGCAACTTCCAACAGTCATGATGAGCAATCAAGCACAAGGCATGCAGACAATGGAAATGGCAGTAAAAAAAATAAGCCCGAAGGCGTAAAAACTTTTTTTAGTAACGGACATTTTTTTTCAACCAAATTTTTTTTTCATTCACGGTTTTATAATTTGTTTGAGCTATCAAAGTTGCAACCAAAGTGTTCGCGATATAATTTGCACCGCTGAAAAAAATTGAATTGCCAAGCTCTTCAAAAGTTTCCCCGATATTTACTGTAAAATGTTCGTCAACAATATTTGCGAGAGTAGAATTATTTTCTGAAGTTATTAAAATCGTCGGAACGGATTGCCTTTTCAAAAGTTTTGCGATGTCAACTAATAAACGATTTTCTCCATTCGGACAAATAAAAAATCCCAAATGTTTTTTTGGCGTTTCATATGCTTGAAGATATTGCAAGGGCATTGACGCGTGAACCGAAGGAAATTTTTCCGCGAGAGTCAACAAATCTGAAATTCTGTTCGCCAAATAAATATATTCGTCTAAAGTGTAAAAATCTATGTACAAAGAATCCTGAAATAATTTTAAAACTCGTGACAGCAAAGCGGGATTTAAAAGATTATACGCGTCATTTATTGCATTGATTTTAATTTTTCTGACTTTATCCATAATTTCGTTTATGTTGTCTTGTTCGGAAATTAATTGCGGCTGAACTTCGTTGCCGTGTTTTAACATTTCCGCAAAAAATTTCGTTTTGAATTCAGAATAACCTTCAAAATCAAATTTTTGACAAAAACGAACGATTGTTGCAGAACTTGTAAAAGTTCTTTTTGCGAGTTCCCTTGTTGATAAATTTGGCAAATCTCTGTAATTTTCGATTAAATAATCTGCGATTACAACTTCGGTATGCGACAAAAATTTTTTATTTTGCAGTTTTTTTAGCAAACTTGACATTTTGTAACCTCATTGAAAATTTTTGTTGACTAACTTCTAACTTCTAATTCCTAACGCCTATTTATTAACTTGTCTAATCAACTTCGGTACCTTCGACTTTGCCTTTCCATTCTACAAGTCCGCCGAATTCATAGATATTTTTATAGCCGTTTTCAACCAAAATTTTTGCAGAATCTTCTGCACGGCGACCTGTCCAGCAATAAATTAAAATCACTTTATTTTTGTCGGGAATTGCGGAAAAATCTCCTTCACGCAAATTTTCAATCGGAGAAAGTACAGCGTGTGGAATATGTTTTCTTTCGTATTCTTCTTGAGTTCTTACGTCCAAAATAATTGCGTCGGGATTTTCAAGAATTATATCGGCGACTTTATCTTGTTCAATGTGTGTGTAATTGGTTCGAGTGGCTGAAAAAAATACAGCGACAACAATTACAAGTGTAGTAGTTACAATAATTTTTTTTATCATTTTTATAGCCCCCTAACGCCTAACTCCTATTTTTCAGCACTTCTGTTAAAGTTGCAATCATTGTCGGAATGTCAATCGGTTTTGCAATGTGGTTGTTCATTCCGGCATTTTTGGCGGCTTGAATATCTTCGGCGAAAGCGTTTGCAGTCATCGCGATTATCGGAATATTTGACAGTTCGGAATTTTTCAGCTCGCGAATTTTTTTGGTTGCTTCGTAACCGTTCATCACAGGCATTTGAATATCCATCAAAATTGCCTGATAAGTTCTGGGCTTTGATTCAGAAATTTTTTCGACAGCAATTTTTCCGTTTTCCGCAGTGTCCAAAGTGAAACCAAATTCAGTTAAAATCATCGCCGCAATTTCTCTGTTGATTTCGTTATCTTCGACAAGCAACAAATGAACTTTTGAAAAATCAATTTCTTTGTTCATATTCTGTTCGGAATTATTTTCAGTTTCGTTGTGTTCTTCATCAACTTTTCTGAAACTCAAATTTACAATAAATTCAGTTCCCTTGTTCAGTTCAGATTTTACTCCGATAGTGCCGCCCATAAGTTCGACGATGCTTTTTGTAATTGCCATGCCCAAGCCCGTACCTTGAATATTTGAAACAGATCTGTCACGTTCATAAGCCTCAAAAACTTTCGCGGCAAATTCGGGAGTCATTCCAATTCCTGTATCTTTTACGCGAAGTTCATAAAATCCCGTATCATCATCAACACCGACCTGAGTTAAAGTGACACCGACCTTTCCGCCTTCGGGAGTAAATTTATAAGCATTACTGATTAAATTTAAAAGTACTCTGTTTAATCTCGGTACGTCGCACATGACAATTTTATTTTCAACACGTTCAACCTTCACGACATAATCAATACTTTTTGTAACCATTTGAGTGGCGAATAAATCCCGCATTTCGTCCATCATTTTTACTAAGTCAACTTTTCCAATATCCAGTTCCATTTTTCCGCTTTCAATTCTGCTCATATCCAGAACATCATTTATCAAAGCGAGCAAATGTTTATTGGAACCTTCAATTTTATCGAGATATTCAACTGCAAGCGGAGGAAGGTTTTCTTCTTTTTTGAGTAAAGTTGTATAACCTATAATCGCATTCATGGGAGTTCTGATGTCATGCGACATATTCGACAGGAAAGTTGATTTTGCTTTATTGGATTCTTCAGCCTTTATTTTGTCCAGTTCCATTTTTCTTTCGCGTGTCATCATCAAATTGTAGATGTTGAACATAATAAACAACGCTACAGAAATTAAAGCCAGCTGTACAACATTAAATTTCGTGAGAGAATCATTTACAAATTCCATTTGAGATTCCAAATAAAATTTTGAATCTGCTTTTTCTGTTTCATCAGGAGCCGCTCCATGTTCGTTGAGTTCTTCGTTATAGTAGGCGTTTAAATTTTCCAGAACCTGTTCGGTTGCTTGTTTTGATGCCTCTTTCAGCCAAATCATTGAAGTGAAAAAAATCAAGAACAACAAAACAATCCAAACGACTGTTGATTGTCCGAAACGTCTGTTACCATCGTGTTGGAATATGTATCTGAAAAATACAAAGCCCATAATACACCACCAAATCAAAATTAAATATGATTCGGTCGTCATTGCACCAAAAGTCCAGAAATTCGGTACCATGAAATATAAGAAGAACAACACCGAAATTGCACAGCCGATAAAACCTGTAATTTCAACTTTCAAATTTCGATTAGACCTTGCAAGGTTAAACGCCGCCGCAGAAGTATACGCGTAGGCGATAGTTGCTCCGATTGTATTTACATCAACAATCCAGCTTATTGCCGTTCTTCCCAAAAAAGGTATCGGAATGCTTACCAGCAAAATAAAAAATATCGCGTTGACAGGAATATTGGCATCATTCAATTTTCCAAACCATCGCGGCAAAATTTCATCGCGAGTCATTGAAAAAATCAAACGGCTTGCCGCCAACAAATTTCCTAAAAGTCCTGTAAGTACTGCGGCAGAAACTGTGGCTATAAAAATGAATATTCCAAAACCTCCGAATAAATGATCTGCCGAATATAAAACGGGCAATTTGGCAAACCCATCTAAATTTTTCAAATCTCCGATATATTCAAACCAGTTTGAATATCCTTCAGGCAAAGCAGCTATTGCGACCAGCCCGAGAAAAACATATATAAAAGTGCTTATAACAACAGATGCAGTCAGTATCATGAAAGATTTTTTCGCTGAGAAATTAAATTCTTCGGTAGAGTTTGAAATGGACTCAAAACCCGCAAAAGCCCATGGAGATAAAATGGCTATTCCCAAAACAGCAGAAATTTCACTTTTGTCAAAAACAAATGCGGGTTCAATATAAAAAATCTCCGTGCCGTGAATGTAAGTAGCAACGCAAAAACCGGCAAAAACTCCGCCGAATAAGATTACTGCGGCGGCAATTTGAACATACATCGCCAATTTTTTCCCGTGCATGCAAATAAATCCCACAATAAAAAACATTGAAACAGATAATAACGCTTCAACTATGTAAACGTCATAACCGGCAATTTCGTAATGAAATCCAATCTGAAAAAAATTTCCCAAAGAATTTCTGAAAATCAACGGAAGGGCAGTCATATTCGCCCAGATAATTGCAATATAAACCAAAATTAAAAACCATGAACTTAAAAAGCCATGATCATAGCCGAAAATATTTTTTGCGTATGAATAAGTGCCTCCCGCGTCAGTAAATCTGTTCATCAAATAATGGTAATTGTAACCGATTATGACCATAATTAAACCGCCGAGTGTCATGCCTATAGCCGTTCCGAAAGGTCCGCCAAGCGGCAGAAAAGTTGTTCCGGGCATAACAAACGCACCCCAGCCGACAGCACATCCTAAAGCCAAAGATAATGCACCGAGTGGAGATAAATATCGTTTTAAACTGCGATTTTCTGTTGAATCCATAAAAAAATTTTCTCCCCATATTAAAAAGAATTTCTTCCGTGAATTATATAAGAAAAAAAAAAAACTGCAATATCGAAATTTATATCGCAGAAGGAAATTTTCAAAAAAATCTAACGTAAAAATTTTTTTCAGCAAGTATGGCAGACTTCATAAATGCCTGCTTTTTTCAAAGTTTTAACGACGGTTTCACCGATATGAGCGACAGTATCCGCGACTTCAATTCCGACAGCATTGAGAGCTGCAATTTTATCTGACGCTTTACCTTTGCCGCCTGAAATAATTGCTCCAGCATGTCCCATTCTTTTTCCGGGAGGAGCCTGACGACCAGCAATAAATGCGGTAACAGGTTTATCAGGCATATTTTCGGAAATCCATTTTGCGGCATCTTCTTCAGCACTTCCGCCAATTTCTCCGATCATTAAGACGGCTTTTGTATCTGGATCATCTTTGAAAAATTTCAGTGCGTCAATAAAATCAATTCCCTTAACGGGATCTCCGCCAATTCCGATAGCGGTAGTTTGTCCTATACCTGCATTTGTAAGCTGAAAAGCCGCCTCATATGTCAAAGTTCCTGAACGAGAAACAACTCCGACATGACCTTTTTTGTGAATGTATCCCGGAATAATTCCGAGTTTACATTCATCAACTGTCAAAATTCCCGGGCAGTTCGGACCAATCAATTTAGTTTTTTTGCCTTCCATGTATCTGCGAACTTTTACCATGTCGAGTACTGGAATATGTTCGGTAATGCAAACAACTAAATCCAGTTCAGCTTCAACCGCTTCAATAATAGAATCAGCCGCGAATCTTGCAGGAACATAAACCACAGACGCATTTGCTCCCGTAGCTTTTACAGCGTCGGCAACTGTATTGAAAACCGGAACACCTTCAACAGTCTGACCAGCTTTACCGGGCGTAACTCCTCCGACAATTTTTGTGCCGTAATCTATCATTTGTTTTGTGTGGAAAGTCGCCGCCTTTCCGGTTATTCCCTGCACGATAACTTTTGTATCTTTATTTACTAATATACTCACGTTGCGACCTCCTCACGAATTTTTTTCCGATTCTTTGACAAGTTTAACAATTTTTTCTGCTCCGCCTTCCATAGTTTCGGCAACCATTACATTTTCAATCGCCGCATCTTTCAGCATTTGGCGGGCAATATCAACGTTTGTTCCCTCAAGACGAACAACAACAGGAACAGGGAAAGAATTTTTTCCGTTTGAAATAATTTTTGTAGCGTCGATAAGACCTTTGGCAATATTATCACATTTGACAATCCCGCCAAAAATATTTACAAAAATTCCTTTAGCCTGTCCGCCGTCCATCATAATTTGAAAAGCCTCTGCAGTAGTTTCGGGAGTAGATGCACCGCCGACATCTAAAAAGTTGGCGGGTTCTCCGCCGTAAAATTTTATAATGTCAACAGTAGCCATCGCCAATCCCGCACCGTTTACCATACAGGCAACATCTCCGCCAAGATTGACATAATTTAAACCGCTTTTTCCTGCACGAAGTTCTTTTGAATCTTCTTCAGTTTCATCACGAAGAGCGGCAATATCAGGGTGGCGGAAAAGTGCACTGTCATCAAAATTTAATTTTGCGTCAAGGCAGACAACTTCATTTTCTTCAGTCAAAACGAGCGGATTTATTTCAACTTGTGAACAATCTTTTCCGATAAATGCATTGTAAAGTTTCAGCATTAAATTTGATGCGTTGCGGATTGCCTCCTGCGGAAAACCGAGAGCATAAGCCATTCGAGTTGCTTGAAAAGGTGCAAGACCAATTACAGGGTCGATATATTCCATAAAAATTTTTTCTGGAGTTTCTGCGGCAACTTTTTCAATTTCAACTCCGCCTTCAGGACTTGCCATCATGACAATTTTTGCGGTCTGTCTGTCAATTACGAAACTTAAATAATATTCTTTTTTTATATTCGAGCCTTCCTCAATTAACAGTCGGTTGACTTTTTTGCCTTCGGGTCCTGTTTGATGAGTGACAAGAATTTTTCCGAGAAGTTCTTCAGCAAAATTTTTTACTTCGTCAAGATTTTTGGCGAGTTTAACTCCGCCCGCTTTTCCGCGTCCTCCCGCATGAATCTGTGCTTTGACGACACAAACTTTGCTGCCGAGTTCCTCAGCATTTTTTACAGCCTCTTCAACCGAAAAAGCCGCCTTGCCTTTTGGGACAGCAACGCCGAAACTTTTTAAAATTTCTTTGCTTTGATACTCGTGAATGTTCAAAATTTTTCGCTCCTCTCTCTTTATCTGAAAAAATTATATCAAACGCAAAAACTAAAATCAAAAATTTTTTGGCACAAAATAAAAAAATCCTGCAGTAATTTTTTTAACAGCAGGATATTTTTTTTAGAACCTGTCTAAAATCTTTTGAGAATGAGAGTAAGTAAAGCGAGAACAGACATCTGCATTTAAGTATGAAGTTTACGTTCACAATTTTTCCACAATCCAAAAAAATGAATATCTCGTAATGGAAAATGGCAAACCGTTATATTATCAGTTGTTCAAAGCAAGTGTCTGGGAAAAGAGTAAAATTTTAAATTCGTTGCCTACAAAACATTTGCCGCACGACGGACGACACACTTTTACAACGTTGATGGACGACGCAGAAGTTAAAAAATTTTTTTATTCACCCAAGCCCAAACTTTTTATTAATCCGTCGGAATTTCTCCAGCCGCGTTTTACTTTTACCCACAAATCAAGAAAAACTTTTTTGCCGATGAGCATTTCAATTTCAGGACGGGCATTTTTTCCGATATTTTTTAAAAATCCTCCGTCTTTTCCGATTAAAATTCCTTTCTGTGAATCGCGTTCAACGTAAATTACCGCACGAATATAAGTCAAAGATTTTTTTCTTTCAGTCATTTCTTCTACATCAACGGCTACAGAGTGCGGAACTTCATCTTCAGTTACATGCAAAATTTTTTCTCGAATAATTTCTGCAATAATCAATCTTTCAGGCTGATCCGTCACCATATCTGAAGAATAATATTTTGGACCTTCGGGAAGAAATTTTTTTGCCTCCGTCAAAAGTTCTTCGACGTTTGAACCGTCCGCCGCACTTATCGGAACGATTGCCGCAAATTTATATCGCTCGGAATATTCCGCAATAATCGGAAGAATTTTTTCACGTTCAAGCAAGTCAATTTTATTTATAACCAAAATTACAGGCTTATCAGTTGCGGAAAGTTTTTCAATGATATATTTTTCTCCGCCGCCAAATTTTTCCGACGCATCAATTACAAAAAAAATCGCGTCAACTTCTTTTAAAGTTCCTTCCGCCGCCTTTAACATATATTCACCGAGTTTAAATTTAGGCTTATGAATACCGGGCGTATCCAAAAAAATAAATTGTGCATCGTCTTGCGTCAAAATACATTGAATACGACTGCGAGTTGTCTGCGGTTTATCCGACATAATTGCAATTTTCTGCCCGATAATTTTGTTAATCAGCGTGGACTTCCCGACATTCGGTCTGCCGACGACTGCAATAAAACCAGATTTATAACTCAAAATAAAAATCTCCCTTCAAAAATTTTATCACTCATGCCATTCAAATTCCATTTTGCCGATATGAACAGTCATGCCCTCTTTTATTCCGCGTTCTTTTAATTTCGCGTCAATATTTTTCATTTTCCAGATAAATTGAAAACGTCTAAGCCCTTCAGAATTATCAAAATTTGTCATCGCAACAATCTTTTCGAGATTTTTATTTTTAACGATAAATTCCGCCGCGTCATTACGTTCAATAATAATTTCGTCGTCAGATTTTTCCAAGTCAAAAATTTTCACGTCGTCAGATTCGGGAACAGTTTTAAACTCTTCAGCGTGTTCTTCAAGCCAGTTTCCAACATAATTCACAAGTTCGGGAAGATTTTCATGAGTTGCCGCCGAAACTGCAAAAAATTTTATTCCTTCATCTTCAGCAAGTTTTTTCAGAGCGGGTAAATTTTCTTCAGCGGACGGAATATCAATTTTATTCGCAACCAAAATTTGTGTACGTCCAGCAATTTTTTCACTGTACTTTTTCAATTCGGAATTTATTTTATGATAATCTTCGACGGGATTTCTTCCCTCAACTGCCGCCGCATCAACTACATGCAAAATTAATTTTGTTCTTTCTACATGCCGCAAAAATTCATGACCTAAACCGACACCCTCTGACGCTCCTTCAATAAGTCCGGGAATGTCAGCCATCACGAAAGATTTTTCCCAACCGAGTTTGACAACTCCGAGAACAGGAATAAGCGTTGTAAAATGATAATCTGCAATTTCAGGACGGGCATCACTTACCGCCGCTATCAAACTGGATTTTCCTACACTGGGATAACCTGCCAAACCGACATCAGCCAAAAGTTTTAACTCCAACAAAAGTTCTTTGCTTTCCCCGGGTTCTCCAAGTTCTGCAAAAGTTGGTGCACGTCTTGAGGAAGATTTAAATTTTGCGTTTCCTCTTCCTCCTCTTCCGCCTTTTGCAACAACTGCACGTTGACCGACTTCGACTAAATCCGCCAAAATTTTTCCTGTTGCAGAATCTTTCACGACAGTTCCGACAGGCACTTTAATAATACAATCTTCTGCACCGCGTCCGAATTGTTTTTTGACATCTCCGTTTCCGCCGTTCTCCGCAGTATATTTTCTGTTGTAACGAAAATTTAGCAGAGTATTTATATTTTCGTCGACAACTAAAACAACATCGCCGCCTTTTCCTCCGTCGCCTCCGTCAGGTCCGCCTTTCGGAACAAATTTTTCACGGCGGAAAGAAGATTTTCCGTTTCCTCCGTCGCCTGCTTTTACAAAAATTTTACTCTTATCTATAAACTGCATAATTTTCCTCCGTCAATCTTCCAAGTTGAATTCTTTTTCACCGAGCCTTTTATAAAAGAAAACATACTGCTGAAGAACTCCGCCATGATCTCCGAATTCTTCAAAAATATTTCTGCCTTTAAAATCTTCGTCAATCGCACGTTTAATCCAGACATCGACGGGCGAAAAGTTCAGTCTGTGATAGGCATAAAGAGCAACACAATTTGCAATTTTATCTCCTACGCCTTTTATTTCTTTCAACTCAATCAGCATATCTTCATTGCTCGAATGAATTATATCTTCAAGATCAACGACGCGGGTTCTGACTTTTTCCACAGCGTCCCTTATATATGCTCCGCGATAACCAAGACCGCAGTTGGAAAGTTTTAAAACTGATGCAGCTGATAATTTTTCAGGCGTTGGAAAAGTTCTAATGTCTTCGTAGGGCGTGTGGAGAATTTCCCCGAAACTGTCGCAGATAAGTTCAATGGATTTTTTTATTGCGGGAATACTTTTTCTTTGACTGATTATAAAACTTATCAAAGTTTCAAAAGGTTCCTGACGCAAAATTCTTATTCCCGCTCCGAATTTCGCCGCCTCTCTCAAATAATTTCCGAAAGGAAATCTTTCACTGAATTTATCTATCTCAACGCGAATCGCCATATAATTTTCTTCAAGATCAAAATATTTTTCCCAGAAACCTGTCCAGTCGGTCAATTCACAGCTGACATCAAAAACATTTTTATCAAGTTTGCGAATGTAAATAAATTTTTTTTTCGTAACGAATCTGAACAAACCGTTTTCAAATTCCTTTGCACGGAAACATTGCCCGCTTTCAGCAATTTTCTTCAAGTCAAAATCATCATAAATTTTTACAACTGCCATTATCTTTTCACCTCAACCAAGAATTTTTTTCAAAGAATTTTTAACAACATTTTCGGGAACGTCAGAAGAAATTTCAACTCCACCGAAATTTTTCATCAAAACCCAGTTAATTTTTCCGCCGAGAGTTTTTTTGTCGCGGAAAGCCGCCTTATACATTTTATCAACGTCCAAATTTCCGCAAGAAGTTTCCAAATTCAAACGCTCCAATAAATTTTTCAGTCGCTTAACCTCTGCTGAAGAAATTTTTCCGAGTTCTTCGCTGATATAAGCCGCTCCCAACATTCCGACCGCAACAGCTTCCCCATGACGAAATTTTTTATAATTAGTTTCTTCTTCGATAACATGTGCGATTGTGTGACCGAAATTTAAAATCCTGCGTAAATTTGATTCCTTTTCGTCCCTGCTCACAACGTCCGCTTTAATTTCGCAGGAACGCTTGATAATTTCTGAAAAAATTTCTGCGTCACGATTTAAAATTTTTTCAACATTATTTTCAAGATAAGAAAAAAATTTTTCGTCGCTGATAATTCCATATTTTACGACTTCGCCGAGTCCAGATTTTATTTCGCGTTCGGGAAGAGTTTTCAAAGTTTCCAAGTCTATAAAAACTGCTTTCGGCTGATAAAATGCACCGATTAAATTTTTTCCCAACGCATGATTTACTGCAGTTTTTCCGCCGACTGATGAATCAACCTGTGCCAGCAGAGTTGTCGGAACTTGAATAAAATTTACTCCACGCAGATAAGTTGCCGCGACAAATCCCGCCAAATCCCCGACGACTCCGCCCCCCAATGCGATTATTAAAGATTTTCTGTCCAGTCCGAGTTCAATGGCTTTTGTGTAAATTTTTTCTGCCTCGTGGAGATTTTTGGAAGTTTCTCCCGCTTCAATCGTAAAAATTTCAAAATCTCCGCTCAAATTTTTCGTAAAATCTTCCGCACAATTTTTTAAAACCTTGGTATCCGTGACGACTAAAATTTTTTTCGTAAAGTCCGATTGAGAAATAAATTTTTCAACTCCGCCGAAAATTTTTTCGCCGATAAAAATTTCGTAACTGTTTTCTCCGAGATTAACTTTTACTGTCTGCATAATTTCACTCCATTATATATTTTTGCAGATTATAACAAAAAAAATGGGCTTTTACACCGAAAATTTTTTATCTGACAGATACCAGCGTTTCATAAAAATTTTGGAGTAAAAATGTCGGAACCTGTCTAAAAACTAAGAAAAGTAAAAAATAATCCAAACAAAAAAATCCCGATGGTTTGAAAAATTTTCCGTCGGAATTCTTTTAGTTGTAAAAACTTTCGAGTTTTTAATAAAAAAAGCCTTACATCCTCAATATGTTCTGTTGAATGCGACACTTTGAGCTCCGAGAACCGAATTTGACAAGTCGTAAGCTCTGACAACGCTGTTTTGTCTGCGTGATTTATTGAGCCAAGCCCGTGCCTTATACATAATTTCTCTGTCCATAGGAATAATTTTTTTGCCGATTTCTTTGAATTCTTCAAGTTGAAGATAATCTTTTGACGGCAATTCTTCCATAAGTTCAATAAGCTGATCTCTCTGCGGTACAAGCGTCAAAAAAGTTTCAACGTCTTGTTGATTGATAAATTTTAAAAGTTCTTGAGTCAGCGTTAAATATCTTTCCCACAAAATTTTTGCTTTCTCGATAACTTCTTCATCATGCATAGCCTTTACCGCCTTTGCCCTGTCCTTTTTCAGCTCTGGCTTTTTTCATTGCACCGACCCAAGCATCGCGAAGTTCTGAAATAATTGTTTTAGCCTCGTTAAGCTGATTTACATCGGACTTCATATTTCCTTCGACAAGTCTGTCGTAAACATAATCATAAAGCGGCATGAGTTGATGAGAAATTTCGTAATCCATATTTAAAGTCAAACGAAACTCCGAAATAATTCTCTGTGCTTTTTGAAGAAAAGTATTTGCGTCCTCGTATTTTTTTTCGCTCGTAGCCGAAATTCCATCATCAATAAATTTCAGACAGCCGTTATAAAGCATAAGCGTCAACTGCTCGGGCGGAGCGTTTAAAATTTGATTTCTTCTGTATGCTTCTGCAGCATTTACCATTCAGATTTCCTCCAATCAAAATTTTAAACAGGGACTAGAGAAAAATTATTTCTAATCCCTAGTCCCTAATTTTAATTCCTAAATATTTTAAATTTTAATTTCAGCTGAATGAACTTGTAACATAACCAAGCTGTGTGCCAAGTCTTGCCAGCATTGTTTCCATTGCGTCATATTTTTTGTAAAGTTTATCTTCAAACGCATTCATCATGGATTTGAAGTTACTCATTTTAGTCTGAAGTTCACGCATAAGTTTGCTTAAATCGCTGTCATCAGCCGTATTCATATCGGTGCCTGAAACAGATTTAATACTCTTCATATTTTTCGTGAACACATCGCCAAGACGCTGGGCAACACCGCTCTTTGCAGAGTCGTTATAATCATTTGCATCAAGTTTGGCAAAAACATTGTAAACGGCTTCAGGATCGTCAGTAAGAGCGGCTTTAAGTTTGTCCTCATCAAGTGTAAGTTGACCTTTTACGCCTGTTGTAGAAATTCCGATTGAGAAAATAGAATTATATTTTCCCGCAATGCCGTCAACAGGAGTAGAAACAGCGGAACGCATTTCAGTTATCAATTTACCGAGAGTTTGATCATGGTAAAGCATGCCGGCTTTGGCTTTTTCTTCCCATTTTTCGATCTGCTCATCTTTCATGGCATCTCTTTGAGAATCAGTCAGCGGCTTGTAATTTTTATTCGGTTTTTCATTGTACATGTCAGTTAATTCTTTGAGAAGTTTGTTGTAATCCTCAACAAAAGATTTAACCTTATCAATAATTTTGTCAGTGTCTTGAGTAATGGTGACAGTAGATCTTGTTCCTTCAGTCGCTCCCGTGAAATTATAGGTAACGCCGTTGACGACCAATTTATTATCTGCAATATCATAACTCATACCGTCAACTTTGACTTGTGCATTTGTACCTGCAACGCTTGTAGAAGTTCCTGCCGAAAAATCATTCATGACAGCTCCGACAAGTGAACCGTCTTTAGACTGCTGAAGACCGATAGAATTGAAGAAATTAGCGGCAGTCGTTCCGCCGTCGTCAGCATCTGCCATAGCCAAACTTACACCATTTTCATCACCGGTTGAGGAATTATAGAAAGAAAATTTATCGTTTACTGAATCGTAAGTTGCTTTAACATTTGTGCCCAGATTATTTACAGCCACAGTTAAATCATTGAAAGTAAAGCCTTCTGCAAGTTGTCCGTAAGTTACGCTGACAACATTTTGCTCAACTTTAACGGTAGATTCTCCGACATCTTTTGCATTGTAGGTTATTCCGTCAACAGTTGCATTATTTCCGCTGAATGTTACTGCATTTCCGTCAACCGTTCCTTGTGCGTCTGTACCGTTTACGCTAGTAGTATCGGAGGAACTGAAAATTTGAGTTGTACCGTTAAGAGAATCTTTCAAACCCAAATTACCCAAAAATCTTGAAGTATTTGTTCCAATCTTGTTGTCGGCAGTGTTGCCTTCAATTGAAATGGAAATTTCATTTGCAGAACCGACTTCATTATTTGTAAGTGAAAAAGTTCCTGCTGTGGAATCATAAGCGGCGGTTATATTAAGTCCAGCCGCATTGATTTTATCAGCTAAGGTTTCAATAGTTGCGTTATTGGTGATAATATCTTCGTAAGTCAAAGAAATTGTCGCAGAATTTTTGCCGTCGCTTAAAGTAAATTCAAGTGCATTTGTAGTAGAAAGGTCAGAATTTGCAATAACAGACTTACTGTTGCTACTACCATTTGGATTAGTTGGAGGATCAGCTGGATTATAAACGGTAGTAGTCGTGCCGTCAGTGGTGATGTTTTGGAACATCATATCTTTCAGATTGAGGCTACTGGAGCCACTATTTGGTGGATTATGGACTGGAGCTGTAGTAGTGTCATAACGCTTGACAGAACTTAGTTTACTTGTTAAAGAAACATTTTTAGCAGTTTCGGTAATGTTCACTGTATGGCTACCATTTGCCGCACTGGCGGAGGCTGTAGCAGTCACAACATCTTCATTACTGCTTGTTAAATTACCGTTTGCTTTATCACTTACAGCAAACTTAAATGCAACGTCTCTTTTGGAATGAATACTGGTATTGCCGTTGCTGTCAGTAGTGGTGACGTTATCCCCGACGGCAGTAACATTTTTGTAAAGTGTATCTCTAAGTTGTGTACTTGTCCTAGAGTCACCAAGACGCGTAGCCGTTCCTGTTCCGATTAAATAAGCATTAGTTGCTGCTTTTCCGACTTCAACATAATGAGTCATCTGAGGTGCAGACGCATTAGCCGTAGCTTTGATTTCCGAATTGCTGCTCTCTGCGTTACGTGCATTCATGTTCGCAGACATTTTATACTGAGAAAGAGTTGAGTTATTAAAAGTTTGAATTTTGCCGTAAACATCAACATAAGCCGCTTTAGTCCACTCGTTTTTCGTGTACTTCTGCTTCATTTTGTCGTATTCGCTCTGCTTGCTCATCATTCCGACTTTAACCATTGATTCAACATCAAGACCGGAACCCGACAAGCCGTAAATTCCATTAACACCCATGATTGTTCCCTCCTTGTAAATCCTTTTAAAAAAATTCCTGTTTCTAAATTTTTTACAGATTAAAAAGTTTTATCGATAAATGCACCCAGCCAGATTTTGGCTTTCATGATACTTTCCACCAATTCTTCGGGCGGCATTTCCTTAATAACCTCGTCAGTTTTTTTGTCAATCATTTGAACTGTCATGACCTCTTCAAACTGATGATAATCGAACTGCAGATTGTAATTTGTCTTACTCATTAAATCGTTGAGTTCTCTTGTCATAAAATCAACAGTATCTTCATTTACAGAACCCGGCTCAAGATGAAAATTGTCTTTCTCGTCTTTTTCAAATAAATTCTCGTCTTGAATATTTGCCGATTGAGTTTTTTCTATTGAACGGCTTTCATCTGCCTTATCGGCTTGTGCGGCTTTTTGAAAATTATCAACTTTATCCGTCGCACCGACTACAACAGCCGCCGTAACAATATCATTCAGCCTCCCTACCATAATCATCACTCCTGTCGAAAATCAAAACTCATATTTCAAAATTATTTCGGAGGCAACATGCCATGTAAATCTATATTGCCTACTTGTGCGGCTGCCTTCTGATTTTCTTCCTGAATCGCACGATAAATTTCTCCGCGATAAATTTTAATTTCTCTCGGTGCCTCAATGGCAATTCGGACATTTTCGCCCTGCACTTCCACGACGTTTATAATAATGTTATCGCCGATCATTATCTGCTGACGGGGTTTTCTCGTCAAAACAAGCATTCACTTTCCCTCCTTATCTTTATCGGGGAAAAGTCGATGTTTAGTCTTATAGTTGCTCTTATCCATGACAATTTGTTTAGCCTGCATATTTTCGCAGTTAATGACGATGGGAGCGAGTAAATTCGCCGTCATATAACGAACAG
Organism: Selenomonadaceae bacterium; assembly: GCA_017553205.1. GTDB lineage: Bacteria > Bacillota > Negativicutes > Selenomonadales > Selenomonadaceae > Quinella. The sequence goes on from JAFZMV010000118.1 coordinate 25,444, forward strand.
AACCGTTAGGAATTGTCAACAGCGTATAAAGTTCAACTTTTTCCTGATTTTTAATTTCAAGTTTTTTAACTGTGTCGTCTTCAATTTCAATCGCGTAATCCGGGAAAAAAATAAAAGGTACAGTCAAAATAAATGCCAGTTCGGGAGTTTTCAAAGACTGCATGAAATAATACGGGCTTTCATCTTCATCATAAGGAAGAATAACAAATTCATGCTCATCTTCAAAAGCCGGAATACCTTCCGCGAAATGTACGACGCGACTGTCATCAATTTCAAGTTCTCCGAAACGGGTAGTTGTAATTTTCCTCATCATATAACCTCCAATTCGTTAAGCGTAAATATCGTAATGTCCTTCAGTAGTCCAAGTTCTTATAAAGCCCTTATCCGCCAGTTGAGTTTCGGCAGAACCGGGAGTATATTCAATTTCTGCGAAAGCCGATTTGTTTTCAATTTCTGCAGTAACGTCGCCCAAATCTGATTCGCCGACAACTTGACCTTGAGTAACGCTGATATTTGGAGCAGGCATTAAACTGAAATTTACTAAATTTTTCGCCGACTGATATTTTGACATCATAGTATTTTTGTAACTTCTTGCCACATAATTCCCGCGTTTTGATGCGTCGTCGATAAATCCCCAAGCTCTTTGAGTTCTCGTACTTGTTGCGGATTGTGCGTCTGAAATTCCCTTCTGCCCTTGTTCGCGGGTTAAATCGGTCATCTTCCTTGCACCGTAAGCTCTTCTGCTGGGATAATTATCAATTTCAGTTGTAGGCTGTGTAATCCACTTATTTGAAGAGGCTTGTTCATTGCTGCCATGAACTTCAGCAGGGACAACGGAACTTTTATTAAGTTTGCTCCAAGTCTGATGTATTGAAATTTGCGGCAGTTGATGCCGAGTATTCACATAAAGCATTTGCTATTTCACTTCCCGCAGTAAATTTTCCTGCCGTCATTAAAAACTTTTTTATAAACCTCAAGCAGGGATTAGAAAAACTCTAACCCCTGAAATTTATTTTTTGATTAAATTTTCAAATTTTACAAATAATCAGCCAGCGACTGCGGCAAAACTCTTCCGCCGAGTGACAGTGCCATGTTATATAAAGTCGTCATTTCCATTAAATCAGTTGCCATTTTTGCAACGTCTGTGCCGCTGACATTTGTAATTTCTTCGGTAATGTTGTCACTCTGATTGGCGAGCATTTCTTCAACGCTGGTATAAAGCTGAAGTTTTGCACCGATTGTAGTTTGTGTTGTTGTGACGGTTGCATTTGCAGCATCGGCAAGCGTCACGCCGTCAGAAACCAGCCACTTAACATCGCCTTCTTTAACTTTGTTGTAAACAGTGAGCATGCAGTTTATCATCGACGAGCCTGACGCATTTCCATATCCAGACGCAGCCCCGTCAAAAACATCTGTGCCGAATAAATCTTTGCCTACTGCATTGACAATATCAGCAACAGTATCAGTCGCTCCGTTCAGTTTAACCATTGAAATATAGTTTTCGTCTCCGTGATATTTCACCATTTGTTGAGGAGACGTTTGTACTGTAAAAGTTTTATTTGTACCGTCAACTTTAAGTTCTATATCCGTCCCGCTTTTCAAAGTTCCCTCACTGGTAAAATAATCAGAGAGTTTAACAACTGCACTGTCTGTATTTGTTACGGCAGATACTGAGTCGTCGGTTACTCCGTCAACAGTTTCAATACCCTGTGCCATCCAGTCCTTGTAACCTTCTACAACTAAATCCTGCTTATAAAGTTTTTGGCTGTATGGATCAAGGTAAAAAGTTTCTCCGGAAGTGTCTTGAAGTTCAATGAACTGATAAACGGAATCCGTATTTGAGTTGTAACCGCTGAGGAAAAAATCCTTCTGCGAATCATCAAGAGTTTTTGTATTTGCACGTTCTTGAGTATCCGTAGACAACGTAAAAGGTTCTGTTTGATCTTTTTGACCGCCAAAAACATATCTGCCGTCATGCTGAGTTTTTGAAGTGGCGTAAACCTCTTCAATCATTGCCCACATTTCTTTTGCTATTGCATCAAAATTGGAGTCGTTATTTGCTGAAGTTGCGGCTTCAATAGTTTTTTCTTTGAAAGTTTTTGTAATTTCCGCAATATGAGAAAGAGCACCGTCAGTAGTCTGCATCCAAGCCGTTGCATTTTGAACATTTTTAGTATACTGATCATTTTCATTTGCGGAAACTTTATAGCGTAAAAGTTTTGAATATGCGATAGGATCATCACTTCCGCGATGAATACTTGATCCGTCACCCTGCTCCAAAAGTTTAGCCTGTTTTTGATATGTTTTATTCAGCGACGCTTGATAATTCGTCATAAACTGAACACTGCTCATACGAAATGACATTTTAATTACCTCCCGACCATGCCGGTACTATTTACAAGTCTGTCAAGACATTCGTCCATTGCCGTAAGACAACGAGCACAGGATTGAAATCCTTTTTGATACCGAATCATGTTTGTAAGTTCTTCGTTCCAGTCAACTCCTGAAGTTGAATCACGCCAGTTTTGAATTTGAACCATCAAAGCCTCTTGCTGAATAATTTTGTTGTCCATAGTGTTGGCATCTACAGCAAGATTAGTCATTGCGGTTGAGTAATAATCGTTGATAGATGCTTTATTGAGTGAATTGAAGAAAACATAAGCTTTCGAGCTGTCTTCTCCGCCGTATTGCTCAATTAAAGCCGTATTATTGTCCGCATATTTTCTGATAACAGCGGCGTTGGCTCTTTTTTCGCTGGCAATGGTATTGAATGACATATTGAATAATTCGCTGAGATAGACAGCATTTGTACCGTCGCCGATATTAACAGTGCCGTTCATGTAGTCCACAGTGTTATATGCATCGTTATCACTCCATTGAAGTTCATTGTCTGAATTCAAATCAGAGTAAGCCGTGTACTCAATAGCTTTTCCGTCACTGTCTTTGGTTCTGTATTTTGTAGCCGCTGCAACATAATCATAACCGCTGCCGAGAAGTTTGCTATTAACCGCAAATTGTTCGATAATTTTTACACCAGATAATTTTTTTGTTGTACCCGCTTCAGTTGCATTGATATAAGCAACTTTGTTTTGAGTATCATAAGCATATTCGTAAGTTGTATTTTCATCGCCGAAGAAATTTCCGCCGGTTTTTCCATGAGCATCATAACCGGCATGGTGTTGATCGTTGAAAGTTGTCAACATGAAATTTGCTATATTTGCCATATGGTCTATATAAGATTTACATTCATCAACAATATCGAACTCGGCTTTTAAAATTCCATTTTGTGGAACAAAAATTTGCTTACTTTCTTTTATGACTATGTTGTAGTCGGACACGCCATAATCAACAGTGACATTTGCATCAGAATCACTGGACGCACTGGAAAGACCACGCGACATTTCAAAATGCAATCTGTCAATTCCGTTTACTAACATGACACCGCCGGAAGTTATTTGATAAGAGCCGAAAGAATTTTCGCTGACGTTGACATTAAGATATTTTGAAAGCTGATCTACTAACAGATCCCGCTGATCTCTCAAATCATTTGCATTTGCTCCGAGTGCTTCGCGGGCTACAATTAATTTATTTGCATTAACGATACCTTCAAGAGTTTCATTCATTTCGTTGACATATAAAGCCATATCGTCATAAGCGGCGTTAATTTGTTTTTGAACTTCAGCGGTATTTGTATGAATAAGATCGCAGAGATTTTTTGCACTGTTCACCACTATACTGCGGTGATCATTATCGGAGGCATTAGTCGAAAGATCTACTAAGTCTTTATAAAATTGTCCGATCATAGTTGCCATGCCGGTTTCGCCGGCATCGTTGAAAATGACTTCCAAGCTGTCGTAATTTCTTGCAATAGTTTCGTAATAACTTTGTGTAGAATTTTCATCGCGAAATTGTTTATCGGCAAAAATATCACGAGAACGAGTAATGGATTGAGTTTCAACGCCTGTACCGACCGCAATACTGCCATAAATTCCCGAACGAATTTCCGCATTTGTAGAAACTAAATTCGTACTTTGGCGTGAATAACCTTCGGTAGACGCATTTGTTATATTATGTCCGGTGGTGTTGAGTGCGGTCTGATTGTTCAAGATACCTCGCACCATCGTTGAAAGTCCTGTGAATGTAGACATTTTTTTCTACTCCTTAACATCTAAACTCTACAATGCGACGATTGCTTTGACCTTCGGAAAGTTTATCTGCACCGTATGTATCGACTTGAGTTTTGCTCATTAAATTTAAATTGAAATTAACAAACGATTCTCCCTTTTCAGTGAGTTTACTTGCCGCCTCGACCAGATTTCTTAATTTTTCTTGCAGATTTTTTGACTGATTCAAAAGACTTTCCGCTACATTTCGTTGAATATTTTTTTCCTGTGCGGCTAAAAGTTCTGAGAAATTTTTAAAATTATTCGTCTGCAAAAATTTTTGTGTTTCGATAGAATTTCTGTTTAAATCGACAGTAATTTTCTCAATTTTTTGCACCGATTCAATTATGTCGGGAGAATTTTCTTTAAGTCGCTCAATTAAATTTTCAAAAAGTTCCATTGAACGACGGCATAAAATCGTTTGTTCGCGTAAAAGTTTTATTATATCTTCCATATTTTCAAGCATTAAAATCAAATTTTTTCTGATGAGTGACAATATTTCCGCCCGCGCCGTAAGTTTGTTCGACTGCCGCCCCCGAAAGTCTGTTGAGATGATATTTCACCGCGTCCAACGCACTTTGTGCCAAAATTTGGTTATTGTCACGAATTTTTATGGCACGCTCAACACTTTTCGATAAATTTTTGTGAAGAGCCAGAAGTCTTTTTTCTACGGCAAGCGACGGTGCATATTTATAAAAGTCCTCAGCTTTCGTAGAGTCGTTTATTTCGACACGATTTTTGGCGAGTTCTTGAAGAATTGCCCCGCGTTTCTTTTCAAGTTTCTGAATTTTTGAGGCGGCGAGATTTTCTTCGTCCAAAATTTTCGATAAGGCTTCCATATCAATTCCGACAAGTGCATCGCGTTTTCTTTCTTCAATCTTCGCCAAATTATCATAAACCACGCAAATTTTGCTGAGTACGTCCATTAAATCCTGCCACATAATTTTACCTCAAAAACGGCTTGACAAAATACTTGCCGCAATATTTTCCGACGCGACACTGTAAGTGCCGTTTGCAATTTTCTGTTCAAACTCTGCGACTTTATCCTGACGGACTTCAGAAGTATTTTGAAGTTTGCCGAGCATTTCTTTAAAACTCTGTGCTTCATTTGAAAAGATTACTTTATCATTTCCGCGAACTGCACGAACACCCGAAACTGAATTTGAATATTTTGCGGACGCTACGGCACTCGACGCATAAACATTTGATAAAGAACCCACGTTGTTAATAATCATCACGTTCACCACCCAAGAATTTTCAGGGCTTCCTTGCTCAAGATTTTTCCTTTTTTCAAAATAAATATCGAAAAAAATTTCCTCTATCTTAAATATAAAGTCTTTGCCGTAATTTCTGCAGGAATTATAAATTTGTTTGAAGAATAATTCGGCGAAAATTTTTGAAGGGAGTTTTTTTTGTGTTGCACACTTTGCAAAATGATTTTCTCAAAATTACGGTTGCAGATCATGGTGCGGAATTAAAATCCATTGTGGAACTGTCTGACGGCACGGAATATCTTTTTGACAGCAATCCGAAATGGTGGAAATATTCTTCGCCCGTACTTTTTCCAATCGTCGGAAAATTGGTGAATAACAAATACCGTGCAGAAGGAAAAGAATTTGAATTGCCCCAGCATGGTTTTGCAAGAACTTCAGATTTTGAATGTATTCGCGAAAAGTCTGACGAAATTATTTTCCGGCTGAATTGGAGCGAAGAAACTTTAAAAGTTTATCCTTATAAATTTTCTCTGGAAATTGCATACATTTTGAGAAAAAATCGCGTTGAAATTATGTGGACTGTAAAAAATGTTGACGACAAGACTATGTATTTTTCAATCGGAGCTCACCCTGCTTTAAAATGTCCGATTGTTGACGGAGAAAATTTTGACGACTGTTATTTGAAATTTAATGTCGAAGAAAATTCATCAAGAATTTTGCTGTTGCCTTCAGGTTCTCTTTCTCATGAAAAAGTTGCGACTTTAAACGGCAAGGAATTAGATTTGAATTACGAAATTTTTAAAGGTGATGCATTAGTTTTTGATGATTTGAAATCTGATGAAATTACTTTGTGTTCCCGTAAAAGTTCCAAGTCAATTAAAATGGTTGCAAAAGGTTTTCCGTTTTGGGGAATTTGGACACCTGACAAAGGCGGAGCTCCTTTCATTTGTATTGAACCTTGGCATGGTCATGCTGATTTTGAAGATTTTACGGGAGATATTTCGGAAAAAGACGGAATCAGAAAACTTCCTGCGGGAGAAACTTTTGACGCGGGATATTCTTTTGTGATTAACGAGTAAGGAGGGAAAATTTTTATGAAAATTATTCACACAGATAAAGCACCTGCCGCAGTCGGTCCTTACAGTCAGGCTGTCGAAGTCGGCGGAATGGTTTATACTTCAGGACAAATTGCAATAAATCCCGAACAGGGAAAAATTATTTCTGAAGATATTTCAGGACAGGCGGAGCAGTGCTGTAAAAATATCGGTGCGGTTCTGAATGAGGCGGGATTGACTTTTGAAAATGTTGTAAAGACTACTTGTTTTCTTGCCGATATTGCGGACTTTAAAATTTTTAATTCGGTCTACGAAAAATATTTTGTCAGCAAACCTGCACGGAGTTGTGTGGCTGTGAAAGATTTACCTGCAAATGCACTTTGTGAAATTGAAGTCATCGCGGCGAAATAAAAATTTTTCTGTCACGTCGAAATATTTTTTTGCTTTAATATAGGAGGGCTTTTTTATATGAGAAGTGATATTGTAAAAAAAGGTGCGACTCGTTGTGCTCATCGTTCTTTGTTTAATGCAAACGGTTTTGGATCTGAAGAACTTTCAAGACCTTTAATCGGCGTTTGCAATTCTTTCAACGAAATTATCCCGGGGCATATGCATTTAAAATCTATTACAGAGGCGGCAAAATTGGGAGTAGCGGCGGCGGGAGGAACTCCTGTTGAATTTCCTGCAATCGGAGTTTGTGACGGAATTGCAATGGGTCATACGGGAATGAAATATTCTTTGGCAAGTCGTGAACTTATTGCCGACTCAATCGAAGCGGTTACAATGGCTAGCGGATTTGACGGACTTATTTTAATTCCGAACTGTGATAAAGTTGTTCCTGGAATGTTGATGGCGGCGGCAAGATTAAATATTCCGTCCGTAATTGTTTCAGGCGGTCCGATGCTTGCAGGAAGATTTCATGGACGTGATATAAGTGTCAGTCAGGCATTTGAAGCGGCAGGAAAATTTGCGGCGGGACAAATGACAGCTGAATAAATGACTGAATTAGAATCAAAAGCATGTCCGGGTTGCGGTTCTTGTGCGGGACTTTTCACAGCCAACACCATGAACTGTTTAAGCGAGGCACTTGGCATGGCTTTGCCGGGCAATGGAACAATTCCTGCAGCTTATAACGGAGCAAGATTGATTCTTGCTAAACGTGCAGGAAAAGTTCTTATGGACATGTTGAAAAATAATATTTTGCCGAGAGATATTTTGACTCTTAAGGCTTTTGAAAATGCAATTACCGTTGATATGGGAATCGGCGGAAGTTCAAATACTGTTCTGCATTTAACGGCTATCGCAAACGAATGCGGAATAAAAATTCCCGCTGAACTTTTTGACGAAATTTCTGCAAGAACTCCATATATTACAAAACTTTCTCCTGCAGGAAAGCATCACATGCAAGACCTTGAAGAGGCTGGCGGAATTTCTGCGGTTATGCATGAACTTTCCAAGAAAAATTTATTGAATCTCGACGCTTTGACTGTTACGGGAAAACTTGCCGACAGAATTGCCGACGCTGAAATTTTGCGTGATGATGTTATTCGTACTGTTGATAATCCTTACAGACCGACAGGCGGAATTGCAATTTTGAAAGGAAATCTCTGTCCCGATTGTGCCGTTGTAAAAGCATCTGCAGTTGCTGAAGATATGCTCGTTTATAAAGGCAGTGCAAAATGTTTTGATTCTGAAGAAACTGCAATCAATGCAATTATGGCTGGAGAAATTCATGACGGTGATGTTGTTGTTATTCGTTATGAAGGACCTAAAGGCGGACCGGGCATGCAGGAAATGTTAAATCCCACCGCCGCTATTACAGGAGCAGGTTTAAAAGTCGGCTTGATAACTGACGGAAGATTTTCGGGAGCAAGTCAAGGAGCATGTATCGGTCACATTTCCCCTGAAGCTATGGAAGGCGGTCCTATTGCCTTAATTCATGACGGAGATATTATCTCAATCGACATTCCCAACAGAAAATTAGAGCTTGAAATTTCTGATGAAGAACTCAATAAACGTCGTGCAGAATGGACAAAACCCGAACCGAAAATTAAAACAGGTTATCTTGCCCGTTATGCAAAATTGACAACTTCCGCATCAACCGGTGCAGTCGTCAACGCATAATAAAATTTTTCAGACAAAAAATTAAGCCGGGATATTTAATTTTAAATTCTGAATATCTCGGCTGTTAATTTTTCAAGAAATAATTTAACAGGTGATTATGTCAACAACTGCACGATTGAAAATCGTGAACTTGTGTGAAAAATAGAACAAGTTCTGGTTGACTAGCCTAAGTCTTGAGTGACTACGTTACCTGCAAATATATAGGCACCGGCGGACGTAAATCCTAATCTGCCGCTCTGCGGTTTGTGGTTAAACAGTTTTGAGCAGTAG
>JAFZMV010000015.1 GCA_017553205.1 Selenomonadaceae bacterium
AAAAAAAAAAATAAAAAAATTTTTCCTCTATAAGAGAGTAAAAAAATGTGTTCCTGTGTTCCGTAAGCAAAAAAAGCCTTATAAACCGCATAACAACGGCATTTATAGCGGAACACAAACCGGAACACAAAAAAAAAAAATTGTGTTCCCGTGTTCCGATGTGGAGAAAAAAATTAGTGTTCCTGTACTCATAGAACCGCATAACAACGGCTTTTTATGGTATAATCTGAAACGGAACACAGAAAAAATTTTTGTGTTCCCGTACTCTGAAGTTGATGTAGAGTTATGATGAAAGAGCGTGATATAAAATATGGTTCATATGTTTCGTGACCTGTTGTATAATTCGGCGAATTTTGCTGAAAGAAAAACGGGTTTTAAAAATATTGATTTGGTTCAAATACTTTTACCGGGATTATATGTTATCGGTGGTCTGTCAGCATTGGGCAAAAGTACTTTTGTATGGCAACTTCTTTCACAGCTTGCGGCAAATGGTGAAACTTGCATTTATTGTTCTTATGAGATGTCAGAATTAGAAATGTTTGCAAAGAGTTTTTGCCGTGAATTGTATCGCCGTGAAAGCGAAGACTACACGCGGGAAGTCTATAAACCTTTAACGTCCTCTGATATTAGACGTGGGGAATTTGGGGACAAAATTTTACAGGTTGAAGAAGTTATCAGATATTTTGAAGAATCGGAAAACGATTTACGCCTTTTAAATCTGCAGAATGAGAATATAGACGTATTGTTGAAGAAGTTTGAAAAAATCTGCACGAATACCGATAAACCTGTAACAATCGCTATAGACTATCTGCAGATAGTTCCCACTGCGAAGGAGAATACAAAAGCGGGCGTTGATGATGTAGTCAGAAAACTGAAAGTCTTTCAGAGGGAACACAATATAACATTTATAATTATTTCGTCATTGAACCGAATGAGTTATACAGAGCCAATTCAATTTTCTTCTTTCAAAGAGTCTGGAAGTATTGAATTTTCTGCAGATGTTGTCTGGGGCTTGCAGTTGTATTTTGAAGATGACACAATGAGAAAAAGCAATGTCAACGTCGAAAAAGCAAAAAAAGATATTCCGCGTAAAGTTGAATTGAAATGTTTGAAGAATCGCAACGGCGGAAATTACACTTGCTATTTTAAATATTTGCCGAATGTTGACACTTTTCTTCCTTGCGAAGAATCGGAGTTAAAGCAGTCAGCAAGAAGAAACGCAAAATAAAACATTTTCCTTTTCAACGGTGGGAACAGCGGGAACGGGAAAATAAAATATGGCGTGGTGTGGTTAGGCGAGGCAAGGCAGAAACCAAAAGGGAAGGAGTGATAAAATGTCGGTCTATGAGATACGCAAAAAGCTGATTAAGTTTTGTCGGCAAATTAAATGTGCTGAATTGGATACAAAAATTGATTCAGTGTAACCAGAACGGCACTACAAATTGAAAGAAAAAGTTTTCAGAAAATTCGTTGATGTTGGTATAAGAGAAAAGACTTCGACTTGAAAGGGTTCGAGGTCTTTTTTAGTGCGGAAAATTTTTCTTTTCAACGTAGAAATAAAAAAATGGCGTGTTTATGCGGGGTAGGGGGGTTAAATTTTCTGAAAACTTCCACTTTCTAGAGCGTCTGCTTTGCCCCCAAAAACAAAAATGGGATTTCAAACGGGGGATATGCAAAAGTTAAATTGTCAGAAAATTTAAATGCATTTTGTGAAATTTTGGTATCCAGTTGACTATTAAATCATTTAGCTTTAAAATATATTAAATCAAAATGATTTAATATATAAGAATGGTGGTGAAAGAGATGTTTCAGAATTTAAGAAATGTGTTTGAAAAAAAAAATTTGTGCAATGAATCAAGCCGTGACAGCACGCGGGAAAAAGTTTTGTGCTATTAGTCAGAATTGCCGTAAAGCGTTGGCGATGTCGGCGAAGGATATTGACGAATACGACTTAAAAATTTCGGTGGAAAATTTTAAACGTCGTTTGAATTTACTGGGAACAGCGGGAACGGAGGGAACGACTTGAAACAAGAATTGGAACAGCTTTTTCTTCAACGCGAAAAAGTGCGTTTAGACGCAAAAAATTTTTTGGACTGTCATTCAGTCAACGGCAAGATTTCACGCGAAGAGGCTAAAGAGTTCGAGAAGTACGAAAAGGAGATGAAAAATTTGAGTCAGCAAATTGAAAGCGAACTGTCAAAGTCGACCACAAAACCGATTTTGAACAATCCGCAAGACAATTATTTTTCTTTGGCGGAAAAATCACAAAATAAGTATCGCAAAAATTTTGTAGCTGAATTGCGCAATGGGTTCAAAACGGCAAAAAATTATTTGCAAGAATCATTGTCGGACGCTGGCGGCTATATTGTTCCGCAGGAAATGCACGACGAATTGATTTCGGAACTGAAAGAGCAGAACGTCCTAAGGCAAATTTGCCGAATCGTCAAAACTCAAAACGACCGCAGAGTTGCTTATGTTTCAAATGCGGCACAAGCTAGTTTTGTCGCTGAGGGTGCAACAATTCCATTGCAGACTGAAACATTTGGGCAAAAAATTTTGTCAGCTCACAAATTGGTATGTGGTGTTTCAGTCACCAATGAGCTTTTGAATGATTCTTATTTTGACGTTGAACAGCATTTAAAAGAAGAATTTGCGATGTCAATAGGAAGTGCAGAAGAACAAGCGTTTCTTATTGGGGACGGCGTGAATAAGCCTCTAGGTTTGTTAAGTCAGATAAATTCAGAATCGCTTGTAACAACGTCAACAGCGGGAACACTTAAGCCCGATGATTTGGTTCAGGTGGTTTATTCATTGCCGTTTACATACCGCAAAAATGCTTGTTTTTTGGCGAGTGATATGACGCTTGCAGAAATTCACAAGCTCAAAGACAACAACTTGAATTATCTTTGGCAACCGTCATTTCAAGCGGGAGTACCCGACCGCCTGTTAGGTTATCCGGTTTTTTCGTCAAATTTTATGCCGTCCATTTCTACGGGCGAAATTCCGCTACTTTTCGGCGATTTCTCAAAAGTGTTAATCGGCGAGCGTGGCGAGTTTGTCGTTAAACCGCTGTACGAATTGCACGCATTGAACGATATGACAACGTTTTTGGGGATTCAACGCACAGACTGCATTTTGTCAGATAGTCACGCTTTACGAGGATTAAAAATTAAGTGAATGTTTAAGGAGATGTTGAAATGTCAGATGTAAAAAGAACACACGCACAAATTTTGGGCGAAAATATTGATAAATGTCAAAAAGCATTAGGGTATTCCCGAAAACAGCTTGCACAGGTTTTGGGAATAAATGAAATTTCATTTGGTTGTTATATTCGCGGAGTCCGTGAACCTTCGCTGGACAAGATTTTTAAACTTGCCGATTTTTTGAAAGTTCCTGTTGCTGAACTTGTGGGAGAAAACTATTTAGGCGACGACAAATATTTTGAGTGGCGACTTCGCAGAGCAACTAAACTTTGCACGCTGGCGAATTATACGGTTGATTGTGAAAATAACGGCACTGTAAACGTAACGCTGGAAAATGAAACTTTTAAGGGTTCGCCTTATGAAATTATCGAAAATGAGAGGTTGATGATTCCCGCTTTTCGTAATGATTTCATTTCGATCCGCTCACGCGAAGATTTTGTTGAAGTTGTTGAACGCACCGAAGAAAAAATGATTGAGAAAAACGTCACTTTTGACAGTGCGTTTAAAAATTTTATGCGGAATTTTTATGAGTCGTACAAAAAATCACTCATTGACGCTTTTCGCAAGGAAAATAGCGAGCATTACAAGGAGCTTGAAAACAAAGGGCTTGTTGATACAAGCGATTTTGACGAAGAAACACTGCAGAAAATGAAACAAGATGACACACTTGCAGATATAAATTGGGCGTGATTTCGATGAAAAGAAAAACCACGTTTCTTGAATGGTTGAAAAGCCGAACTAACAAAAATGAGTTTTCCGAATGGTTAATCCGTCAAGCGACGGAATACAATTTGACAACTTACAGCCGTATTCGAGATTTTCTGTTTTGGGATTCGATTAACCAACGTCCGAGATGTTATTGCGGTCTTGATAGCGAGGAGAGGTCTTTGAAAACATTCCGAAAGAGTATGCAAAAATTCCTTGCTTTGTTCGACGAATACGAATTGTCGATAACGGCTCATTGATAAGTTTGTTTGAATATCCATTGAAAAATAAAAAAATCGGCGGTCTTTTTTTCAACCGTCGATATATTTTTCTCTATTTTTTTCAAAAAATTTCCCTTGAAAATCAAAAATGCGTTTACAATCAATCTAGTAAAAGCTATAATTAGTGTGCTTAATCAATAATCAAAAGCCGTACTAGGATTAACCGCAAAAGCATTTTCGTATTTATTATTCTACACGCAACGGGCGAGAAATGCAACTGCGAAAATTTAGCGGCAGAATGGAGCATAGAAAAAATGGCTAAGAAAACACCACCGCCGAAAATCGTTGAACTTCCCAAGCGTAAACCGAAAAAAATTTTGTGGTCAGATGAATGGTTAGAACTTGCTGGACTTTGTCAAGAAATGGCACTGCACGCACGAGATGTTGAAATTTTGGACTACAAAGCAACGCAGGCTAAGAATGAAAAAGCAGACAAATATTTTCATTCTTGCTTTAATGATTTTAGCACCGCTCTGAAACTGCGGAACGCACAGCAAGAAATTTTCTTCGACAAACTCAAAGAAATTTTTGGCTAGCATCAAGCACAAAAAAATTTCCGTTGAAGAAGAATTAACAAAACAGAAATTTCTTGACGGAAATTAACAATTTGCCAATGTTCATTTCCGCATTTCACCTTGTGAAAAGCAATTTGCAGATTATCCAACGCCGTCCATCAACGCGGCAAAACCAATGAAAAGAGGAAAAATTATGTGCAAAAAAAACAAAAGCCCGCCGATTTTTGCGGGAGATAAAATACATATCAATAGCAACAAGGAGAGATTGTAAATGACTGAGACAAAAATTGCAACTGCTAAATTTAAACAGAACTTGGCAAACTTGCCGAAAGAACTTTTAACGCAACCGAGATTCTTCCCTGTTAAGGGAAAAGTGCCGCTCATTGAGGGTTGGAATAATCCTGAGAATCAAAAACTTTATAACAACATTAACGGGAACGCAGGATTTGACACCAACGGACACGGAAAAGCGATTGACTATTGTTTTCTTGACTTCGACCACGTTTTGAACAAAGACGGAAGTTTTGTAAATGATAAAATTGCCGATTTCGTCAACCATTTTCAGTTAGTTTTCCCTGAGGCTTATATCGAATTTAGCAAAAGTTTTACGGGACTGCACGCCTTTTTAAAACCAACAGCTGAAACTTTTGAACCGATGAAACCTAAAATTTTGCACTTCGACAAAGAGGCAAAACTTGAAATTTTTTATCGTACTCAAGGACGGTACTGTGTTGTTACTGGGAACAAATATGACAATGGCGGAGAAATTCCGCAGGGTTCTACTGTTGATGATTATTTGAACCATATTCTTGCAGAAATTCAGAAACAAGAGGCACTTACTCCAAAAAACACAACGAAAAAAAATAAATCTGTTTATAACGGGAAGAAATTTGACTTACCGCTTGAATACAACAGGGATTTAGCTATAGCCCTGCTTGATGTGATTCCTGCTGAAGGCTGGAGCGATTCCGATTGGCTGTCAATTATTTCAAGCTGTAAAAATGTTGGTGTTCCTGAAAACATTACTGATTTATGGTGTGCTAAAGACCCTGAAAAATATAATCAACTTGAAAATAAGCGTCGTTATGATTCACTCAATGACCCTAGCTTTGACATTCAAAATTTAATCGGAAAAGCTCCATACTTCGATTATCAGTCTTTTTATGCGAGGTGGATTAAGATGCACTCACAATTTGACTCCAACAAGGATATTGATTCTTTAGCGATTGAACTGAATGAAGTCAATAAAAAAATTGCAGAATTTGAGAAAGAAAAAATTGTCGCTATTGAAAAATTGAAAGCTCCTGTATTGGATTTCAGCAAAGATGTTGTACTTTCAGACGAAATGTTGACTGCCGCCGCCTTCGCTAGTCTTTATGATGTCAATACCTTCACGAATTTTAAATTCGGTATTCAGAAACAAAACAAGGAAGGAACAATTATTCGTGAATGGCAACGTGCAGTCCGTAATGTGTGTTCCGATATTAAAAAGCGTCAATCTGACCTGATGCTACAACAACAAAGTATTTCCGCTCAAATTGTTTCTTTTGATTTTTTAACCGCCCACCCTGAGTTGAAAGGTTTTATTTTTCCTGAAGGCTATGTAGTATCTGACTCTGGTATTAAAAAAATTGGAGATAAAATTGGAGATAAACCTTTGACTGTTTCAAGAGTTCCTGCCGTTATCAAAGGTAAGTCAAAGAACGTTGAGGATAAGACTTTCAAATTGATTTTGGCGTATTTAGCTGACAATGGCAAGTGGCAAAGTGTACCTGCCACAGGCGAAGAAATTATCTTTGATACACGGAAATTGATTGGTTTACGGGCTTATGGTTTTCCTGTCACGTCAACAAACGCACATTTATTTGTTGAATTTCTTGACGAATTTAAATCTGTCAATAAAAACAATCTGCCGTCATTTTTAACCGTCAGCAGATGTGGTTGGTTCAGATTCGACGATAACGACAAAGATTATTTTATCGACCCACGCAGGAAAAATTTTATTTCCACAGACGAAAAAGATATTGAAATTACTGTTGATGAGTCAAACTTTACGAAGTCTTTAAAGAGCGTTGGTAGTCTGGACGAATGGAGAAAAGCATATGACATTGCAAAAAAATCACCTATTGCAAGACTGATTGTTGCCGCGTCCATCGCTCCTGCTCTTTTGAAGATTTTAGGCGAAAGAAATTTTGTTTTGTACTTTTACGGACCAACGCGAGGTGGAAAATCTACAGGTTTATTTTTAGGTGCATCGGCAGTCGGTAATACTGATATGGTTATCTCATTCGACGGCACAAATAACGGCTTATTGGCTATGGCGGCAGAAACTAACGACTACCCATTTTTCATTGATGAAAAACAATCTGCTGACAAAAAGTTGAAAGAGCAATTTCAGCGTTTTATTTATTCGGTTGCCAACGGTAAAGAACGCACAAGAGCAAATAAAGAAGGCTTTATAAAACACATGAGGGAATGGCTCAATATTACACTCTGCAACGGCGAAAGTATTTTGATTGGAGATAATGCTACTGGCGGAGCGTTTACAAGATTATTGCAGATTCGTACTCCAAAAACTATTCTTCCCGATGACGACTGTAAAATTATCCGTGACATTATCAAAAAACATTATGGGCTTGCATTGCCGCTTGTCATTGATGAGATTTTTAAATACGGGTTCGATGAGTTGAATAAGATGTACAAAAACACGGCGGAGATGTTTGCCCGCGATTATCCTGAAGTACTAAAAGAATATTGCCGCTATATGACAGTTATAACGCTTGCCGATATGCTTTTAAACCTTGCCTTAGGTGCAGACAATAAAACGGCGTATGATGATGCTGTAAAAAATGCGGAGAACATTTTCCCGCTCATTCCCACGCTGGACGATATTTCAGACGCTGAACGCGAAATTGATTTTGTAAAAGGCTTTATCGCAGAAAAATCCACACATTTTGAACACTTCTCACCTATGGTAACTTGCATTTCAGACTACTACGGCAAGTTTGAAAAGGATTTTGTTTATATCACAGTGCGTGCTTTACAAAAGGCTTGCGAGGAAGGCAATTTTGATAAACAAAAAGTCGTTGCTGACCTGATTGATGCAAAATTTTTTATCGCCAACGATACTCCGAGAAAAGACAGCAAAAGCAAAGACTCTAGTGTTTCAAGAACAATCGGTGGTGTAAAATGCAGATGTTACCGCGTACCTATCAGCTTTATTAAAGATAATGAAACAGATTACGAAGAGTTATAAAAAAAAATTGTGTTCCTGTGTTCCGTTTGTGTTCCGTTTGTGTTCCCGTATAAAGCTAGATTCTATAAGGGTTTACACTATATAGAACACAAGAACACAAAAAAGTATGTTTCTCTTATAGAGAAAAAAAAAATTAAAAACCTTGCAAAAAAAAAAATAAAAAAATTTTTCCTCTATAAGAGAGTAAAAAAATGTGTTCCTGTGTTCCGTAAGCAAAAAAAGCCTTATAAACCGCATAACAACGGCATTTATAGCGGAACACAAACCGGAACACAAAAAAAAAAAAT
>JAFZMV010000001.1 GCA_017553205.1 Selenomonadaceae bacterium
ACAATGCCACATTGTAAAGATTTTTACTGAAGAAACACATCATACGAAGTTTCAAATATTCACGTTTGGAAAGTCCGCGAATGAGATTAGTTTGAGTTAAATACATTGAGTTCACCTCCTTTGCTATATTTTGTATATTACGGCAAAGTTATTTTAAAGTCAATGTAAAAAACGGCGGCTTATATCCCCATAGCTAAAGATAGGGGTTTTACGCCGTTTTTCGATAACAATTTTGTTAAATAAAGAAACCAAAATTTTTCTGAAACAAACAACCGCGACGCTTAATTTAAATTTCATTCTTGATATTACTCCGGCGACAATAAATCCTAAATTTTTTTTCGTGAGTTTATATTCGCTCTTTATATCTGCAAAAATTTTTCAAAGATTTTAGGAATTTTAATCGTCGGCGTAATAATTCAAGAAATTGCTATAAATTCATTCTTTTCATACTTTTATTTTATCATATTTTTATCATTTATTGTAATCGGAGTATTACTCTGGCGACAATAAATACTAAATTTTTTTCGTGAGATTCTATTCGCATTTCACGTCTGCTAAAAATTTCTCACAATTTTTGGTAATTTTAATCGTCGGAGTAATAATAAAAAAATAGCTATAGACAAAATCTTTTGAGTTGTCTACTCAATGACCAACTTCTTCTTGATGTCATTTCTGCCTAAAATTTATGAAACTCCCGTGATACAAAAATTGCAAAATTTGACAAATAAAAATTTGAATAGTAACATAGAGATGCTACTGTGGAACACACAAGAAGTCAATTCTTTGGAGACTATGTAAGAGCTTGTTTTCACAAGTTCTGGGCATCAGGAATTAGGAGTTAGAAATTGTTTCTGCGTAAGTCCTTTTTCTGTTTCCTATCTCCTGAATTATTAAACTGTGAAAACGATTTTACTTCTATAAGTCGGGGTACTTCACAGATTTTTAGGTATGAGGTATTTTTAAGGAGTAAAAAAAATATGAGTGAAACTGAAAAAAATAGAGTTGTGGTAAGAGTACCCGGAACTTCTGCGAATTGTGGCAGCGGTTTTGATTGTATCGGACTTGCCGCAACAATTTACAACGACTTAGATTTAACTTTGTTGGAAGATGAAAAACTTATTATTGAGTCGGCGGGAGAAGGTGCGGAATTAATTCCGAATGACGAAAAAAATATTGTCTGGAAGTCTGCACGGCTTGTTTTGGAGCGTGCTGGATTCGGCGAAAAATTCAAAGGTGCGATAATTCGCATGGAAAATCATATTCCGATTTCTCGCGGGCTCGGTTCAAGTGCGGCGGCGATTGTTGCGGGACTTTTTGCGGCGAATGAAATTATAAATCGTCCGTTCAGCAGAAATGATATTTTAAGATTTGCGACGGAAATTGAAGGACACCCCGACAACGTTGCTCCCGCGATTTTCGGAGGATTTACTGTCAGCGTGGTTGATAAAGGACGTGTGCAAACTTTTTCATTTCTTCCGAAAAATAAATTGAAGTTGGTTGTAGCTGTTCCGGACTTCCCGCTGTCAACTCGTACAGCCCGCCAAGTTCTTCCGAAAACTGTTCCGATGAAGGACGCAATTTTTAATATCAGTCGAGCCTCAATGTTAATCGCCGCACTTATCAAAGGCAAAGATAATTTTTTGGAAAGTGCATTTGACGACGCACTTCATCAGCCTTACAGAAAAAATCTTGTGCCGGGCATGAGTGAGGTTTTTGAAGCAGCGAAGAATGCGGGAGCATTGGGAGTTGCTTTAAGCGGTGCGGGTCCGTGTCTTATTGCGTTTTCCTCGGAGAAAAAACATATTGAAAACGAAATCGCAACTGAAATGGTTCAGACTTTCAAAAAAAATGACGTGCAGGCAGATGCATTGATTTTAAATTTGGATACTCGCGGAGCATTTGTAGTAAATGGCTGAAATGTTTAGAAAAAAATTTTTTTTAGTCCTTGTAATTTTTGCAGGGATAATTTTTTTTGCCGTAAATTTCGGAGAAAAAAAAATCTCTGTAGTTGCAGAAGTTGACGGCGAAGAAAAAATTATTGCGTCAGTTCCCGCGAAAAAAAATTTGCCGCTGGTGATAAATTTTATTCATTCCGTGCAAAAAACTCCCGTGATTGAAGAATTGGAATTTGACGGAGAAAATTTTATCCTGCTCAGAACAAAATATAAATCTCATGGCGTGGGACTTCCTTTTTTGGAAAGTGACGGAAATTTTCGAGAAGAGAACGGAATTTTTATCATGGACAATATGAACCGCAAAATAAAAAATTTGGAACTGCGGACAGGTGTAGGCACCAAGTTGACAATTTTTTTGGACGGCAAAGAATTTAAACTCTATGAAATTCTTCCTGCAGGCACAAAAATTAAAATTAGTTGGTGAACATTTTTAAGAATATTTTTTGTCACGCAGAAGAAACAAACCAATTATTCCGTCAATCGCAACTAAAATCATAATATTTACGTCGAAAAAAATATTCGCCGCGAATGTTCCCAAAATTATAACAATCGGAAGAAGTAATTTTTTCTGAAATTGTTTTTTTATTAAGTCTATCGCAACATTTAACAATAAAGCCGTCGCTCCGCACTGCATGCCCTTTAAAATTAATTTGACTTGTTCATTTTGTGCGACGACATCATAAAAACTTGCAACAAGCATGATTATCATGAGCGGCGGCAAAATCGTAGCGAACATTCCTGTTATTGCTCCCAAAATTCCCGCCATTCGATAGCCGAGCATAATTGCAGTATTGACCGCCATAATTCCCGGCGTTGATTGAGCAATGGCGACCATGTTTAAAGTTTCCTCATCGCTTATCCAGTGATATTCATCAACGTATTTTGCTTTGAGCAGAGGAATTATTACATAGCCTCCGCCAACCGTGAACATGCTGACAATAAAAGTTGATTTAAAAAGTTTCCAATAAAAATTTTTTTCAGTCATTAAAAATCCTCCAAAAATTTGTTTGTCCATGAAAAAAATAAATACCTTCCCAAAAAATTTTGAGGAGGTATTTTTTATTTAAAAAATAATTTAGTCTTCAATCGAAGTTTCAATTTCCTGCATTGTATAAGCCTCGATAATGTCGCCTTCTCGGAAATCTCGGAAATCAACGATAGAAATTCCGCACTCATAACCCTGTGCGACTTCTTTAACTTCGTCTTTAAATCTTCTGAGAGAATCAATAGCACCGTCAAAAATTTCCACATTATCTCTGAGAAGTCGAATTTTGGAATTGTTATAAATTTTTCCTTCCAAAACATAAGACCCTGCGACCAATGCTTTTGAAAATTTCATGACTTTGCGAATTTCAACACGACCCTGAATAACTTCTTTATATTTCGGAGCAAGCATGCCGCTCATTGCCGCTTTGACATCACCAATCGCATCGTAAATAACTCGATAAGTTCTAATGTCAATATTTTCGCTGTCAGCAATTTTTCTGGCGTTGTTATCAGGACGAACATTAAACGCAATTATTAAAGCGTTTCCTGCAGAAGCAAGCATAATATCAGATTCATTGACTGCACCTACACCCGAATGAATAATATTAACGCGTACTTCATCATTTTTTTCGTTAAGTCCAAGCAGAGAACTTGACAAAGCCTCAACAGATCCCTGAACATCAGCCTTGACCAAAATATTTAAGTCTTTAATTTCTCCCGCTTTAATCTGATTAAACAAATCATCAAGAGAAACTTTTTTAGACTTAATAAGTTCGGTACGTTGTTGGGCTTGTCTGTGTTCAGCAATAGACTTTGCAAGTTTTTCATCAAGAGCCGCAAGAATATCACCTGCAGCAGGTACTCCGCTTAATCCCAAAACTTCAACAGGGACACTCGGACCGGCTTTTTTAACATTATCGCCACGATCGTTAATCATCGCACGAACATGCCCGTAAGTCGTTCCCGCAACAATAGCGTCACCGACTCTCAAAGTTCCGTTTTGTACAAGAACCGTTGCAACAGACCCGCGACCTTTATCAAGTTGAGCCTCGATAATAACTCCGCGTGCCTCTCTGTTCGGATTGGCTTTAAGTTCCTGAACTTCCGCGACAAGCAAAATCATTTCAAGCAAATCATTTATACCGATTCGCTTTTTTGCGGAAACTTCGACCATGACAGTATCTCCGCCGTAATCTTCGGGAACAAGTTCATATTCCATGAGTTCCTGTTTGACTTTTGCGGGATTCGCTCCGGGTTTATCAATTTTATTCACTGCGACAATTATCGGAACCCCCGCCGCCTTTGCATGGTTAATAGCCTCAACAGTTTGGGGCATAACTCCATCATCAGCCGCGACAACCAAAACCGCAATATCTGTAACCTGTGCTCCGCGTGCTCTCATAGCCGTGAAAGCCTCGTGACCGGGTGTATCAAGGAAAACAATTTTTTTATCTTTGCACATAACTTGATATGCACCGATATGCTGAGTAATTCCGCCAGCCTCCGTAGCAGTGACTGAAGATTGACGAATTGCATCAAGCAGAGAAGTTTTTCCGTGATCAACGTGACCCATAACAGTTACGACAGGCGGACGAAGTTTCAAAGATTTTGGATCGTCCTCAATTTCAGGAATTAAAGTCGGATCGACTTCCGGCGGTAACTCTTCCGCAGTAACTCCGAATTCTGCCGCAACAATTTCAGCAGTTCCGAAGTCAATTTCTTGATTTATTGTCGCCATAACACCCATTGAAATAAGTTTTTTGATAATATCCGCTGCAGTACAGCTGATTTTGCTGGCAAGGTCTTTAACAAGAATACTCGACGCGATTTTAATATGAGTTGGACGAGCGATTTCAGCTTTATGAACCTGCACGGGCTGAGGACGATTTTTTTTCTTAATTTTCATCGGACGATTAACATTTTGATTCTGTGCCTGTTGTTGTTGAGTTTTGGCGGCATTGGCGGCATTTTTATTTTTGCGGTTTCTGTTTCTGTTCTGAATTTTTCCGCCGTCCTCTCGGCTTGAATCGCGATTTTTTCTTTCAGTTCTGTCACCGCGTTCGGGACGTGAAGAACGTTCTTCAACACGTTCGGGCTGATCCATTTCGGAAATATTTTTTTCACGATCACGATCCGCACGATTAAAACGACCGCCGCGATCATTTCGATTTTGACGCTGTTCACGTTCGTTATCAGTTTCATTTTCAACTGTTTCGATTTTCTCAACAGTTTTTTCGATTTTAGTTTCAACTTTCTCGACAGTTTTTTCTGTTTTAGTTTCGACTTTTTCGACGGGCTTTTCAGTTTTAGTTTCGACTTTTTCAACAGGTTCAGCAGTTTTTTCAGGTTTATTTTCAACTCTGATAAAATTTTTGTCGGTCTTGTTGCTTACTCTGACAAAATTTCTGTCTGTTCTCGGCTCAACCTTTTCAAAAGATTTTTCAACAGGTTTTTCGGAATTTTCTTCTTTCTGCTGAAAATCATTTGTTGTGCGAAATTCTGAACGTTTTTTGTTATCATAGCTTCTGTTTTGTCCGCCGAATTTTCCGCCCTGTTTCTGTTTGGGATTCTGTTTTGGTGCGGCAGGTTTATTTTCTGTTGTCTGCTGTTCAATCGGTTTGGAACGACGTGGCAGAGATTCTTTTAAAATTGCGTATGCGTCCTCATCGATTCCGCTGAAACGATTGGCAACTTTGATTTTGTGTTTCTTCAAAAAATCTATTATTGTCTGACTGCTTTGGTTGAACTCTTTTTCAAGTTCAAAAATTCTATACTTCGGTGTTTTTGAAGCCTTAGACATGGAACCACCTCCGAAAATTTTTCGATTACATCTATATTTTCTCCTTTGCAGAAGGTTAATTATTTTAAAATTCAGCCGACTGACAATTTTTCAATCGACTTAACAAAACCCGCGTCCAGTACCGCCGCAACTGTGCGAAAATCTTTTCCCAGACATTGACCGAGAGTTTCTTTTGTAAGCACTCGATAAAGCGGGAAAGATTTTTCCGCAGAAATTTTTTCAAACTTTTCAACAGTTGCGGGGCTTGCGTCTATGGTAAGAATTATTGCATGAACCTGCCCGCTTTTTAACGCCTCTTCAACAGCGAAATTTCCGCTGACTAAAAGCCTTGCTCTTTGTGCCAATCCGAGCAGATTTTTTAATTTAACTTCATTCATAAATTTTATCATCAACCGCAGAAATAATTTTTTCGTAAATCTCATCTGGAATTTTTGTTTTGAAAGATTTATCAAATTGACGGCGTTTTTTTGCATTTACCACACAAGTTGAATTTTTGCAGATATATGCTCCGCGACCGTTTGTTTTTCCGGTAAAATCAACTTCAAAAATTCCTTCGGGAGTTCTTACTACCCGCAAAAGTTCCGATTTTTGAAAACTTTTTCTGCAATTTACACAGCGGCGTATTTTAATAATTTTATCCGCCGACACATTATCACCTCGTTTGGTTGTTAGCAGTTAGTGACTAGTGGTTATAATCAAAACTACTCCTCTGAATCGTTTTGACTTACATTCTTCTGATTGTCAGGCTGTTGAGGATTTTTTTTCTTTTTCTTTTTCTTCTTCTTAGGTGCGATAATTGCTTTGCCGTTTGTAGTTTTAACTTTTGTATCTTTCATGTTGGCGATAGGTGTTTCATCTTGAGCCTGTTCGCGACTCTTGATGTCAATTTTCCAGCCCGTCAATCTTGCCGCAAGACGTGCATTTTGTCCCTCTCTGCCGATAGCAAGACTAAGCTGGTTATCGGGAACAATTACGCGGGAATTTTTTTCAAATTCATTGATACCGACTTTAAAAACTCTAGCGGGACTAAGGGAAGCGGCAACAAACAGAGCGGGATTTTCGTCCCACTGAATAATATCAATTTTTTCGGCTCCGATTTCCTCAACAACGGCTTGAACTCTGATTCCGTGAGGACCGACGCATGAACCGATTGCATCAATATTTTCGTCATTGGAAAATACCGCGATTTTTGAACGAATACCCGGTTCACGGGCAACAGCTTTCACAACAACAATTCCCTCTTGAATTTCTGGAACTTCCATTTCAAAAAGTTTCTTCAAAAATCCGGGATGAGTTCTAGAAAGATAAACCTGCGGACCTTTACCGCCCTTTTTGACTTCGGCAATATAAGCACGAACTTTGTCACCGATTTTAAATTTATCGCCACGCATTTGTTCGGACATAGGAAGAATTGCCTCAGTTTTATCAAGGTCAATAATTAAACTGCCCTCTTCAATTTTCGTTACAACACCGCTGATAATATCATTTTCAAGATTGGTGTATTCGTCATAAACAACACCGCGTTCAGCCTCGCGAATTTTCTGCAGGACAAATTGTTTTGCAGCCTGTGCCGCGATTCTTCCGAAATTACTCGGCATGACTTCCAGCTTTAAAATTTCTCCGACTTCAAATTCAGGGTCATATTCTCTAGCGTCCTCAAGTGAAATTTCTTTGAGCGGGTTTTTGACTTCGCTGACAACTTCCTGCACTTCGTAAATATGAAAAATTCCTGTGTCCCTGTCCAAATCAATTTCAACGTTTCTTTCTGCACCTTCAGTTTTTTTGTACGCGAAAGCCAGTGCAGATTCTATCGCATCAAACAACAAGTCCGGTGCAATATCTTTTTCGCGGCACAAATCTTTTAAAGCGTCCAAAAGCAGAATTTCACTGCCTGCACTTTTTCTTCTTCTTACAGCCAAAATTATCTCCGTCCTTTCTAAAAATCTATATGAAGTCTTACTTGAGAAATTTTTTCTCGCGGAATTGGTTCAAAGTCGGCAAGATACAAAAATTTTTCGTCGCGTCCTTCAAGAACTCCCGTTAAAAATTTTTTTCCGTCAATCGGTGCATAAAAATTAACGTCAACTTTTTTACCTTTTTCACGCAGAAAATCTTTGTCTTTTTTCAAAACTCTGTCGATACCCGGCGAAGAAACTTCCAAAATATACGCACTTTCAATAATCGGATCTTTATCCAAAATTGCACCGAGTTTTTCACTCAACATTTGGCAGTCGTCTAAATCAATTCCGCCCTCTTTATCGACAAAAATTCTGAGATACCAGTCGCGTTCTTTGATATATTCAACATCGACAAGTTCAAAATCAGTACCAGCAATAATTTCCTGCATTAAACTTTCAACTCTTGCCTCAACTTTATCAGCCATCGCATGCCCTCCAAAAAATTTCCCATATAATATTAAAGAGCGGGTGCAAACCCACTCCCAAAAAAAATAATTTCTTTATGAAGTTGATAAATTATAACATTTACAAAAAAAACTGTAAATAGTTGCGACGGAAATCAACACGGGCGTTTCACAAAAATTTCGGATAAAAATGATACACTCTGAAAAAAAATAGGTAGTGACTGAAAATGCAAGAATATTTTTCCGAAATAGAAGATCCGCGTCATGCAGGTTATGTGAAACATAAATTGACAGACGTATTAACAATAGTGATGTGTGCAGTAATGTGTAAAATGACCGAATTGTGTGAAATAATGGTGTTTGCGGAGAGCAGAGCAGAATTTCTGGAAAAGAGTTTTGGAATAACAAAAATTCCGTCAAAGCCAACGATGAGCAGAATTCTCAGTATGGTAGACGGAAAAAAAGTTGCCGAAGTAATAATCAAATTGATGAAAAAATTTGTAAGTGAGGACGGCGAAATCGTAGCAGTGGACGGTAAGGCAATTCGTTCAACAAGCAAAGAAGGAAAGCCACATTCGGCACTGCAAATAATAACGGCGTATATGACAGAAACCGGCTTGATACTCGGGCAAGAAAAAATTCACGAGAAGACAAACGAGATTCCGACATTTCAACAAATGCTGGAAATTCTGAACGTGAAAGGAAAAATCATAACGGCAGATGCGATGCACTGTCAGAGAGAAACTTGCAAAAAAATAACCCGAAAAGGCGGGGAATATGTTCTGACATTGAAGAAAAATCAGCCGGAACTTTTTGAGGATGTAAAATTTTATTTTGACAATGAAAAGCTAGAAAGTTTCAGTACGTTGGAAAAAAATCACGGTCGAATAGAAAAAAGAATTTGCAGAAAAATGACGGATACAGATTGGCTAAAAGCACGTCATAAATGGTCAGGATTGAAAAGCGTGTTTGCAGTCGAAAGAATAATTTCAACGTCGAAAAAAACGACACGAGAAACCAGTTACTACATTTCATCGCTTGAAGTAGATGAAGAAAAATTTTTATCTGTGGTGCGAGAGCATTGGAAAATTGAAACTATGCACTGGATTTTGGACGCAGTACTTGGAGAAGATGACTGCGATTTTCAATCTGAACAAGCACATATCACCATAAATATTTTCCGCAAGTTCGCCATTGCTTTACACAAAAAATATTTGATTAAGATTAAAAGCAAACGCAGTATCAGGCAAAATCTTTTATCCTGTCTTCTCAATGACAAACTGCTCCTTGATGTCATTTCCGCTTAAAAATTTATGAAACGCCCGTG
>JAFZMV010000119.1 GCA_017553205.1 Selenomonadaceae bacterium
ATCGAAAGATTTTTTAATCGCATCAAACACTACAGACACATTGCAACACGTTACGACAAATTGTCCGTTTGCTTTTTAAATTTTGTTCTTCTTGCCACCGTCATGATAAAAATTTAGACTTTACCAACACGCCCTAATAAAATATTTTTTTCATCTTCAGACAAAATTAAATTTCCGCCATCAGCAGGTCTGTTTCCTGCAATCATTTGAGGAACATTTTTTTGCAAAGTTTGATTTCTTTTTTGAATGAAAAAATTTTCTGCGTCATCGAGATAAAAATTTATATTTTTTGCGAGAATTTTTTTATCTCCGTCGAAGATAAATTTTTTTTCACGGTGAAAATTTGCGAAACCGAGAATGACGCAATGGACGTGAGCTTTGTCCTTCGATTCGCTGTCCCAAATAAAAGTTCGGTGAGCGAAATTCAAAATAATTGGCGTATTGGCGAAGATTGCGGCGACCTGTTCGCCCTGACAAATGGAATTTGTTGACACAAAAGCACACTGAATTTTTGTGACTTTTTGTACACCTAAAATTCTTTCGTCGGAAATAAAATCGGAAGTTTTTTCGTACCAGCAAGCGACATAATCGACTGAAGAATTTTTGAAAAAATTTTTGATGTCGGCTTTTTGTTCGGCAGTCTGAAAAGTTTTTCCGACAAAAGGCGGATTTCCGAAGATGTAATTAGGAATTTTATTTTCCGCGTCATCATTCCCCATTCCTAACTCCTCAGTCCTAATTGTAAAAATCGACCGCCAGTCGATTTTTAACGCGTTTCCTTCAAAAATATTCGCGTAAGATTTGAGCGGCAAAAAATTTAAATCGCGGTGAATAATTTCCTGAGTTTCCTGAATCATTTGCAGTTCGGCAATCCAAAGAGCAGTTTGAGCGACGGAAACGGCAAAATCATTAATTTCAATTCCGTAAAATTGATTGATAGAAATTTTTATCGGATTGGAAAATTCGCCGAGAAGAATTTTTTCTTTCAAAATTTCTTTCAAAATTTCGTTTTCGAGTCGACGAAGAGAAATAAAACTTTCCGTCAAAAAATTTCCACTTCCGCAAGCGGGATCGAAAAATTTTAATTCGGATAATTTTTTTTGAAAGTCGAGAAGTTTTTTATTTTTGTTTCGCGTGGAATTTTTAATTTGAAAAAATTCTTCGTGCAAGTCGTCAAGAAAAAGCGGGTCGATAACTTTGTGAATATTTTCAATGCTGGTGTAGTGCATGCCGCCGATTCTTCTGGTTGCGGGATTCAAAGTCGATTCAAAAACCGCACCGAAAATTGTAGGAGAAATTTTTGACCAATTAAAATTTTCAGCCTCGTCAAAAAATAAATTTTTAATTTCTTCGGTAAAATTTGGAATTTCGATATTTTTTTCGGCAAAAAGTCCGCCGTTGACATAAGGAAAAATTTTTAATTCGTCAGAAAGATAAGGGTCGCGAAGATTTTTTTCAGTGTTTAAAACTTCAAATAAATCCAGCAAATCTCTGCGAATATTACTGGAATTTTTTAAAAAATCACGAAAAATTTTGTGTTCGCCAAAAATTCCTGCGGATTCAGCATAAAAACAAAAAACTAATCGCACGCACAATTTATTTAAACTTTGTAAACTTTCTTCGGAGTTTGGATTCAAATAATTTTTTTTGAGAGCGTTATAAATTTTCCCGACAATTTCGCCGGCCTGCAGAGAAATTTCAAGTTCGCGTTGAATTTTATTTTTATTCGGATCAATCATAAAATCAAACGCGTGAAAATTATCTTGCAGTTCTTCCAAAAAAATTTTTGTCGGCTCGCTCATCAGCTCCATGTCGTAAATCAAAAATTCTTTGAAATTGCAGACAATAATAAATCTTGGGTGCATTGAAAGCGGAAGTCCAACGCCATAACGTTGAGCCTGTTCGTAAGGCGATAAAATTTCTCCGTCGGATTGCGTTTGATTTTTTTCAAGTTTAACGCCGGAAGATTTTTGTTCGATGATAACTTTTGTATCAGGAAGAAAAGCGTCGATAAAACTTTTGTGTTTGAGTTTCACCGGCACTTCAAAATTTATAAATTTTTCCGGTTCAGAGATATTTAAAACATCACGCAAAAACGCAAGCCAAAATTTTTGTGATTCGCCTTTTTCGTAGCCGTGATTTTTCCACGATTCGATAAAATTTTTAATTTTTTCCAAAATTTTCACCTCCAAAATTTTTTTTCGTTGATAGAAAATTTTTTCCTGCAAAAAAAAACAGCCCGAAGACTGAAAAATTTTTTTATTTCAGCGTGAACAGTGGACGAAAGAAAAAAATATTGCAAAAAAAATCAGAAATAAAAATTTTTTCATAATGATACCTCCAAAATTTTTTGAAAGTTTTCTTCGAGCAAAAAATTTCTCCGAAAAAATTTTAAAAATTTGACAAATCAAAATTCGCATAGTAGTATAAAATTGCTATTGTAGGACGCACAGGCAAGTTCGTTTGACAACTTGCTGAGTCTGGCGGACTTTGTGAAAATTGTTTATTTTTGTTTTTAGGGGAGAAAATTTTATGGATTTAATTTTCAGTACGTTATTCATTTTAATTTTGGCTTTAATCGGCGGAGGAACTTTTTTACATTTCGTTCCGATTGGTTTGTGGATTTCAGCATTGGCGGCTGATGTTCACGTTGGAATTTTTACTTTAATCGGAATGAGAATGAGAAGAGTACCGCCCGCAAAAATTGTTATGCCTTTAATAAAAGCAAATAAAGCAGGACTCGACGTAACTGTAAATCAGCTTGAGGCACATTATTTGGCAGGCGGAAATGTTGATAAAGTTGTTGACGCTTTAATTGCCTCACAGCGTGCACAGATTGTTTTGCCGTTTGAAAGATCTGCGGCTATTGATTTGGCAGGTCGTGACGTTTTGGAAGCTGTACAAATGAGCGTCAATCCGAAAGTTATTGAAACTCCGATAGTTTCCGCTGTTGCAAAAAACGGTATCGAATTAAAAATTAAAGCCCGCGTTACTGTTCGTGCAAATATTGACAGACTTGTCGGCGGTGCAGGCGAACCCACAATTATTGCTCGTGTCGGTGAAGGTATTGTTACTACCGTCGGCAGTTCAGAACGTCATACAGATGTTTTGGAAAGTCCTGACGATATTTCTAAAACTGTTCTCGGCAAAGGTCTTGACGCGGGAACGGCATTTGAAATTTTGTCTATTGATATTGCTGATGTTGATGTCGGCAGAAATATCGGTGCTCAACTTCAGACAGATCAAGCGGAGGCTGATAAACGAATCGCACAGGCAAAAGCTGAAGAACGTCGTGCAATGGCTGTTGCAAAAGAACAAGAAATGAAAGCCTATACTCAAGAAATGGAGGCAAAAGTTGTCGAGGCTCAAGCTGAAGTCCCACACGCAATGGCACAGGCTCTTCAAGAAGGAAAATTGGGCGTGATGGATTATTACAACATGATGAATGTTCAATCCGATACAGAAATGAGAAATGCCATAAGCCGTGCAGGTTCCGAAACAAAAAATCTTCCAGTTCAAAAATAGCATTTAGGGATTAGGGGCTGGAAAAAAACTAACCCCTAACAACTAACCCCTAAAAAACATCAAAGGGAGATTTTTCTATGGATATTGAATTTTGGGTAGTGCTGTGGATAATTTTCATAGTTGCACAAAATATTTTTGACAAGAAAAAAATTAAACAGCCGACGAACATTCCGCCGAATAATTCAACGGAATCACCAAATTTTGAAATTCCGACTTTGGCAAACGATCCGAATTTCCCGGGCGAAGAAGAACAAATTTTATTTGAAAATCCAACTCCGTCAGCTGAAGTCCGCGAAATAGATTTATCGGGATATTATCGGCAGAAAAAAAATGAAGTGGAAAAAATTCAGCACGAAGAAATAAAATTTTCAGAAAGAGAACAAAAAAAATTGCCACTCGGTTTAAATCCCGAATCGGCAATGAATGCAATTATTTTGGGCGAAGTTTTAGGAAAGCCGAAATCTTTGCGGAAAAAATAATTTTTCAAGCGTCGAAAATTTCGGCGTTTTTTGTTGTGAATTTTTTAGTCTAAACTTTTATTTCTGAAATACTGCCATCTTTATTTCTGCAGACAACTTTTTCAATTTGAGCATTTTTTATCATTCGGCGACAAAGTAAACAAGGTTCTCCCGCCGCGTAACTTCCGTCAGCAGAATTTATTCCGACGATATAAATTGTTGCACCTTTCATTTTGAGAGGATCACCGTTGATAATTGCATTTTGTTCAGCGTGTACGGCAACGCAGTTATGAACAAACACGCAGGAATTATCTCCTAAATCAATCGGGAAATTATGATATTTTGGAACGGTGACATCATAAACTTCAATAGGTTTAGAAATTTTTTCAATTTTTATAACTCTGTGATTAAAAATTTTTGCCTCCTGCAAGGCTCTGTCAAAATCATTGTCGAACCATTTCAAAATTATTTTCATCAAAGGAATAGTTTCCATAGTTCCGCGACCGCCGCCGACAGGACGATATTTTTTTTGAAGTGCAGAATAATTTTCAAAATTTATTTCCGTCGTATCATTCACTTCAGCCATTTTTCCGATAAGAAGTGCAAGCCCTTTCACAATTCGCCCTTGATATTGTCTGTATCGCATTTCGGGACTGTTTAAAATTTTTACGCTGTTCTTTCCGTTTTCAATCTGAATGTCATGCATATTTTGGCGAAATTCTAAATTATTCCAGTTTGCACTCATATTTTGTGAACCGATACAGCTTTTAAATTCTAAAAATTCAGGATTAGTGAGCAACATTTTCCGTTGAACTTCGACACCTTTCATGTTGAATTGAGAAAATTTTTCTATTCGTTCAGGTGTTAAATGAATTGAACTGTGTTTACTTCGCGTTATCATCTCAAGATTTTCCGGAGTGTTATTGATTTTGTTCTCGTCTTTGTGATGAACTAAATATTTTCCGTTTTCAAAATTTGTTTCGCCGTGAAAAAATTCATAAACCAAATGATGAGTAGGAATTTGAAAAGTATTTCTTTTATCACCGTCTGCAACTCTGCCTTTTCTCATGCTGATTGTATTGCAAACAGATTCATAACCGTCATTTGTTGCAAAATTATAATACATAGGCATGATACTTTCTTGAATTTTTAAATCTTTTGCCACTTTATATTTGCAGTTTGATAAAAGAAATTTATGATCTTCCGTGCAGGTGACAGATTTTCCATTATCAAAAGTAATTTTTAAAATGTCTGTTCTCACTCCGGTTTTTCTGGGATTTTCAGCAAGTGCGGGAACAATACAGCCAGACTTTGTATCAACTGCATAAGTCCAAAAATTTTTTCCGTCTTCCGCCAGCTGTTTTATTGTGCGATAAGTTCCGTCAAGAAGTTTGATAACTGAATCGCCTGCAATGCAAAGCTCATAGCGTTCACCTTTTGGAATGTTCAAACGTTCACGCTCGCAAACTTTCGCATCTATGCAATTAATTTCTCCACGCGGTGCACCGTTGTAACCTGTGCTGACAATAATTTTATCTTTGACGATAATTGCACCGTAACGACGACGCAGACAGGTGGAACGCTTGCTGACTTCCTGTGCGATATTCAAAAAATATTCGTCCCAATCAGGGCGTATATATTCTTCAGCCATAAAATTTTTCTCCTCAATCATTTAAAAAAATCCCGCAAGTATTTTTTACCTGCGAGATTTATTTTTTTGTATTGTTCAAAAATTACTGTTCAACAGAAACTTTTTCAGCGACTGAATATACGCTGATTTTGCGGCGATAACGTCCAAGACGCTCAACAGCAACTCTGCCTTCGACTTTTGCAAAAAGCGTATCATCTTTTCCGCGACCTACATTTGTGCCGGGATGAAAATGAGTTCCACGCTGACGAACCAAAATACTTCCTGCTTTAACGTGAGTGCCTGCCTGTTCTTTCACTCCAAGACGTTTGGACTCACTGTCACGACCGTTACGAGTAGAGCTGACACCTTTTTTATGAGCGAAAAGCTGTAAATCAAAATTATACATTCTATCCACCTCCACGAAAAATTTTTTCTTCAAATTTACAAATCCGTCGGGGTAATTTTTACTTTAACAATTTTCGGTCCGATATTGGCAATTTCTTTTATTCCGATTAACATGGTCTGAAAAACTGCCTCCGTCAATTCATCAGGCGGAGTTTTAAGTTTCATTTTTAAATGTCCGTCTGAAAAATCTCCGTCAAAATCTTTTTTCAAATGTTTTTGGATACAGAGAAATGCAGACTGCGACAAAGATGAAATACCCGCACAATAAATATCATAACCGTGCGGAGCAGTATTCGCGTGACCGTTTATATCGAAACCGATAATTTTGCCGCCTTTACCCTGCGTAAAAATCTCTGCAACAATCATAAATCATCCCTCGATTTTTTCAATTTTGACCTTTGTGAACGGCTGACGATGACCTGCACGGCGATGATAATTCGTTTTGTGTTTGTATTTGAAAATACGAATTTTGGGACCTTTGCCGTTTTTGACGACTTTTGCAAAAACTTTAGCACCGTCAACATTCGGCTGACCGATTCTGACATTTTCGCCGTCTACAATCGAAAGAACATCATTAAAAGTTACGTCGCCGCCTTCTTCGACTTCGAGTTTTTCAATGATAATTTCTTTACCTTCTTCGACTTTGTACTGTTTGCCGCCGGTTTTGATAATAGCATACATTTTTAAAACACCTCCACTTAGATGAACTCGCCGACTTCGGTACGAAATAATTTCGTTTACAAAACCTGCATCGAGCGGTTGAAATACAGGGCGTAGGATAACACAGAAAATTTTTGCTGTCAAACTTTTTCAAGCGAAGAAAAGAACATACTTTCTTTTTCAAAATAAAGTTTTATGGCTGTTGTAGGGCCGTTGCGGTTTTTTGCGATAATCAATTCAGCCTCGCTTTTATTTTCGCTTTCACGGTTATAATATTCTTCACGATATAAAAACATAACAATATCTGCGTCCTGTTCCAGAGAACCAGACTCACGCAAATCAGAAAGTTGAGGTTTTTTTTCTGCACGGAGTTCAACATTTCTTGAAAGCTGACTCAATGCAATAATCGGAACATCTAATTCACGGGCAAGGGCTTTTAAACTGCGGGAGATTTCAGAAATTTCTTGCTGTCTGTTGGATTCCGCAGAACTTTTTGAAGAACTTCCCTGCATAAGTTGAAGATAATCAATTAAAATCATATCTATTCCGCCAGAAGTTTTTAAGCGTCTTGCCTTAGAACGCAATTCCATAATCGAAATTCCGGCAGTATCATCAATAGAAATATTGTATTCGGAAAGATTTGCCAAAGTTGTAGTCAGTGTAAAAATATCGTCGTCAGTTAAATTTTTTCCTGTCGTAAGTTTCAAGGCATTGACTCGGCTGGAAATACTGAAAAATCTTTTTGCAATTTGTTCGTTGCTCATCTCCAAAGAAAATATCGCAATTTTTTTTCCTCGTTTCGCGGCATTTAAAGCAACATTCAGAGCAAAAGCAGTTTTGCCCATTGACGGACGAGCGGCAAGCAAAATTAAATCAGATTTTTGAAAACCGTTTGTAATATTGTCTAAATCAGCTAAACCGCTTTCAACGCCGTAAATAGAATTGGGATTTTCAGAAAGTTTTTTTATTTTGTCGTAAACTCTTTGAAGAATCGGCGGGAGTTTTTCAAAATCTGAAGTTTCATTTTGAGCAGTCACCGCAAAAATTTTTTTCTCCGCGTCGTCCAAAATTTCCGGCAAAGGTTTTAAATCTTGATAAGCATTTTGCGAAATTTCGTCACTAACTTCAATCAGTTTTCTTAAAGTAGATTTTTCTTTAATTTTTTTCGCATGAATTTCTGCAAAAGCCGTCGTGTAATTTGCGTCGGCAAGCGAAGTCACCAAAGGTATTCCTATTTTTTCAATTTCGTTATTCTGTCTGAGTTCTTCAATAAGCGAAAGAATATTCGGTGCGGTACCTCTGTTAAAAATACTCAAAATCCTGCGAAAAAGTAATCGGTGTTCAGGTCTGTAAAAATCATCTTCCTGCAGAATCGCCGAAACGGCAGGAATAATTAAACCGTCTTTTAAAATCATTGCTCCCAAAACTGCTTTTTCCATTTCGACAACATTGGGAAGTGAAGGATTTTTATTAATCATTCTTTCACCTCGTATAATAAAACAGTTGATATTAACGTCCGATGGACGTGATATAAATTACAAAGATACTGTGGATTAGTTTTTTTCACCTATCGCCTGACTATTTTTGGCAGATTCTGACCACAACTCTTTGCTAAAATGCTGATTAGTTAGATACCGCACGACGGTTTATATATTACGCCGACGATTAAAATTCCTAAAATCTTTGAAAAATTTTTGCAGATATAAAGAGCGAATATAAACTCACGAAAAAAAATTTAGGATTTATTGTCGCCGGAGTAATATTTAATACTTCTGAAATATCCGAGTGCGAAAGATATTGCGAAATCCAGATTCGATATTTTTGCCAACCTCATTGAGTCTTCCTCAAATGGCAGACTTGACAAGATGAAGGCTAAAGAAATTCGCAATCTCGCAAGAAAATCCGTCGGCGTTTACATTTCTGCCAAATCTATGGAACTCAAGCACACC
>JAFZMV010000120.1 GCA_017553205.1 Selenomonadaceae bacterium
ATCGAAAGATTTTTTAATCGCATCAAACACTACAGACACATTGCAACACGTTACGACAAATTGTCCGTTTGCTTTTTAAATTTTGTTCTTCTTGCCACCGTCATGATAAAAATTTAGACTTTACCAACACGCCCTAAAAAACAGGAACTCTTTATGCCAAAATTTTCAACGGCGAAAACTAATTTGGAGCGGGATTTTCACCCGCGATGACTATTTTAAAAAAGGAAGTTTCTTTGCCGTTTGAGCGAAAATCATTCGTCATGTCAAAAAAAAATCCTGCCGCATTGACAGGAAAATTTTTTTATCTTCTTGATGAACTTTCACGAGTTGGAACATCATTAAAAGGTTCGTCGTAAGTTTCGCGAGTATCTCTTCTTTCAATTTGAGAAGAAGAATTTCTTTGAGTGTCGCGAGTGCCGTAATAATCTGAACGATCTGCACGGGAATCGTAATCAGTACTTGTATTTGCCCGCTCTTCATAACGTGAAGTGCTGTTTCTTTCTTCGCGGGAAGAAGTTTCAGAATCACGGCGACTTGAATAGCTGTCTGAATTTCTTTCAGAATTTCTATCGGAATTTCTGTCCGTCCTTTCTGAAGTTCGTTCCGAAGTTCTTTCTGAATATCTTTCGCGGGAATTTCTGACAGGTTTGCCGATATTTTCTTCGCCTTCAGGAATTTCTTTAGCGTCTGAAGGAATTGAGCTGGTGTAATCGCTTGCCGTATCTCTTGCACGTTTTCTCAAATCAGAATCAACAGAAATCCCCAGTCCTTCAGCAAAAGAAAAACGAAGTTCTTCAACATCGGGAATCCAATAACTTATTCCATCAATATAGAGAGGATAACCAGGCACCATGTCGGTATGAAGTCCGTTTTGTTGAGCGGCTTTTAATGCTCCAGCAATTTCCAAAAGTTGACGGAAAGTCATGTCGGTTTCAATCGCGTCGATAATTTCTCTGACAACTGCGGGAATACGGGTAACAATTTCAGGAGAAATAATTTTATCAAGACAGGCTGCCATAAATTTTTGCTGTCTGTGAATTCTTCCGATGTCGCCTTCTTCATCACGGTATCTGACATAAGTCACTGCAGTTTTTCCGTCCATGTGCTGCATACCGGGATATAAATCAATATAAAGTCCGCCGTCATCGTCCCAAGGGTCTTCATAATACATTCTTTTTTCAACGTCTATATCAAGTCCGCCGAGAGCGTCAATAATTTTCACGAAACTTTTTGTATTTATGATAACGTAATGATCTATATCAATGCCCAGAAAATTTTCAACGGTTTTTTCTGCAAGAGGTTCTCCGCCGAAAGCGTAAGCCGCATTTATTTTATCAAAACCGTAGCCGGTAATTTTAACGCGGGTATCACGCGGGACAGAAAGTAAAGAAACTTGATCTGAATTAGGGTCCACTGCAGCAAGCATCATTGTATCACTGCGACCGACATCATCTTCGCGAATGTCCACGCCCAATATTAAAACAGTAGTTTTGTCTTTGACTTTTATAAGTTGAGTTTCTTTATTTTCGCGGTCGGATTTTTTTATATTTGTTTTTGGATCTGAATCAAACAAGCCCGACGACGCAAGCAACGCACCTGCCGCCGCCGCCGATACAAAACAAAACAATAAAAAAACCGCTATCCACAGCCCGCGGCGATTACCTTTTTTTTCATCGTTGTTAAAACTGCCCAACGCAACACCTTCTAAAATTTCTTTAAAATTATGTTGTCATTATAACCGACTTATTTTTTTATTACAAGTTTAAAATCAATACTTTCTTTAACTTTGAAAGAATAACAACTATTACTCTGGCGATTAAAATTACCAAATTTTTGATAGTTTTTTGAACAATATCAAAGTTTCAGGTAATTGCGTTGGGATTTATTTTCGCCAGAGTAATATTAAATTTTCAACCGCCGGCGGTATTTCGCCTTTGTACGAATTGTATTTTCTCGTTCGCTTAATTTTAACTTCGAGATTTTCTTCAAAAATTTCCCGAATTTTTATTCTCAGCTCACGGTATTTATCAATTTTGGGATTTTTCAAGTAGTAACAGTTTCTTTGGGCAATTCCCATAACGTTCTTGATGGATTTTACTTCCTCATAAAGTTGCAAAGCTTTTTCCTTTTCTTCCTTCTTGTACATGCCTACTCCTTTCGGAGTCCCACTTTTCGTCCGCACCTCCCTACTCCATAGATATTTTCCGAAAGTTCGCCATTGCTTTACGCAAAAAATATTTGGCTAAAGTTAAAAGCAACCGAAGTATTCGGTAAAATCTGTTGACTTGTCTCCTCAATGACCAACTTCTTCTTGATGTTATTTCTTCCTAAAATTTATGAAACGTCCGTGGATTTTTAAAAATAAGAATTTGACAATACTGACCAATAGAGTTATAATCCACCTGTTTACGTTATAAACGTTACTGAAAAAGCGTCCGTGGCTCAGTTGGATAGAGCAACGGCCTTCTAAGCCGTGGGTCGCGTGTTCGAGTCACGCCGGACGCGCCATATGAAATCAATAACGGCAAGACTTTTTTACGAGTCCTGCCGTTTTACGTTTCCATTTTTTAAAAGTATGCAACGCTGTATGTAACGATTTTACCTGTAGCGTTTTTGTGTCTCATAAGAACTTTTCAAAGATATTGGCGGCTTGCCTGTCGAATTCTTCCGACGGATGAGTATAGCTCATGGTAGTTTCAATCCGCGTGTGTCCTGCACGATTCTTGACGGTTTTAATGTCCGTTCCCGCCGTTATCAAATTTGTAATGTTCGTGTGGCGCAGAATGTGCAGAGAACTTTTTACTCCTGCCAATGACAAAATTTTTCTGTAGACACGGCAAATATTCGCCGCGACGTAAGCCCGAAACCAAAGCAAGGTTGATGAGCGGGAAAATATTTTTATTTTTGGTCTTGACGTTATCACAATAAACTTTAGCGGCTTGAAGGATTCTTTTAACTTCCGAATCGGATAACGAAGATTTTTCCTTCTGATGAACTTTGGGCAATTTAATTCCGACAACAGGATTAATGGCAACGAGCCCGTCACGAACAGCTTTTTTGAATGAATTGTTGATTATGGCGTGGATTTTATGAATGGTTTCAGCTGAAAGATTTTTCGTAGCAAGATAAGCATAGAATTTGGCAATGAGTTTTGAATCAATTTTCTGCAGTTCAGTATCACGAAAAAAGTCTGGAAAGTAGCAATTAATCCTGCTGATG
>JAFZMV010000121.1 GCA_017553205.1 Selenomonadaceae bacterium
CACAAAATTATTTTCTTCCGCAAACCACAATTCAGAAATATTTTTTGAATAAGTTTTTGTTGAAGTTTTGCCGGAAGAATTTTCTATTGTAATTTTCTTGTCTTTGCCATTTTTAACGGTGATTGAACCTTTTCCGATCGTGAAAATTACATCTTTTCCGTTGACTGTAGTTTTGCTGATTTTTCCTGAAGAAATTTTTATTTTGTCCTGCCCTGCAGTGTAATCTGTGATTGTGTCATTTCCTTCAGAAAAAATAAAAATATCTTTTCCTTTTCCGCCAGTCAAAATATCGTCGCCTTTTCCACCGTTCAAAGTATCTTTGCCCGTTCCGCCGATTAAAGTATCATTTTCTGAACTTCCCTGCAAATTTGCCGTCTTGCCGATATTTTTTAAATTTCCGCTGCTTTTCAAAATAAATTTGTAGCCGTCACCTTTCACGGAAATTAAATCTGTTCCGATCGCATTTTTTGAAATAGTTACGGTTTTCTTTTTCAATGACAAATTTTTTGCTTTAACTCCGCTTTTGAGTCCGCTCAAAGTCACGAGAGTTTTTCCGCCGCTTTCTTTCGTGTAGCTGACAGATTTTTTATTTTTCGACAAAGTATAACCGGCAGAAATTTTTTTATTTTTGTAGGTCGCATTTGTCTCGCTGATTGTCCAGCCCGCTTTTGTTGTTTTCGGTTTTGAAATATTTTTCGCCAATGCCAAAGTATAATTTCCTGTCACAGAAATATTTTTTTTGCCGAGTGCAGATTTTTTCAAAGTGATGATATTATTTTTCAACGAAAAATCAGAAGTTTTTGCAGATTTTTTCAAACCTGTGACAGTAGCCAAAACTTTTCCGTCAATTTTATTTGTATATGTCAAAGATTTTTTGTCGCTCGATAAATTGTAACCGCCTGAAATACTTTCTGAAAAATATTTTGCCGTGCCTTTTGAAACTGTCCAGCCTGCTTTTTTCGTTATTGTCGGAATTTCTACATCATTCGCAATCGCAATCGTATAATTTCCTGTCACAGAAATATTTTTTCCGTCCAATGCAGATTTTTTCAAAGTGACAACATTTCCGCTGACTGAAAAATCATTTTGAGTTGCAGAATTTTTTAAGCCCGTAATTGTCAATAAATTTTGGCTCGAAGTCGCCGAAGTGTAAGTTACAGATTTTTTGTCGCCCGACAAACTGTAACCTGCTGAGTTGCTGGCAGAATTATATTTTATTGTGCCGTTTGATACGCTCCAACTTGCTCCGTAATATTGCGGCGAAGGAGTTCCTTCAGGCAATTTTAAAGTAAAATTTCCTTCAGCAAATGAAATATTTTTTCCGACAAATAAATCTTTATCCAATGTCACAACGTTGTTGTCTGCATCAAAATCAGAAATTTTTTCTGCAGTTATGCCGCTGATTTCTTTTACAAATTTTTCGGAAGTATTTTCCAAGCTCAACACATCTAAATCATCTTCATAACTATAAATTTCTATAGAATTATTTTTTTCGACAAAAATTTTTCCATTTTCTCTCTTGTAAGTCAAGCCTTTAAATTTTACAGTTTCTCCTTCAGGCAAATTTTTAATTATTTCTTTAGTAGTATCGTAACGACAAGTCAATTCGCCGTTTATAAAAGTTCCTACAAAATTACAATAATCATTATTATTACTTCTTGTCGTAACAAAAATTGTATTTTTTTTCAAACCTGTTAAGTCGAATGTCATTGTACTTGTCACTGGATCATTCCAATCAACCAAATAATCGGCTTTGCCAAAATTTATTTCTTCACCGGTAATTTCTGTCAAATTTTCTGTGTTGAGAATATTTTTTTCGGGAGAATAATTTTTATAAACTTTAAGAACCTGTCTAAAAACTAAAAAAAGTGATAAAATGAAAGAAAAATATCATAGGAGAGAAACAAAATGCATAATTATCCGAGCGATATTTCGCGAGAACAATTTGAAATAATTCGTCCGGACTTGGAAAATGCAAAG
>JAFZMV010000122.1 GCA_017553205.1 Selenomonadaceae bacterium
ATCTCGCAAGAAAATCCGTCGGCGTTTACATTTCTGCCAAATCTATGGAACTCAAGCACACCATTAAACTCATTCAAATTTTAGATTCTGAAATCGAAGAAATTGAAGAGCAAATTCAAACTCACGTTCAAGATTCTCCGATTACCACTATACCCGGCATCAGTTTTAAAATGGCGGCGATGATTCAAGCTGAAGTTGGCGACTTTAACAGATTTTCTTCGCCCGATAAAATTTTAGCCTTTGCAGGTTTATCGCCAACTACTTATCAATCCGGCAACTTTATTTCATCAAAAGCCAAAATGGATAAACGCGGCTCGCGTTATTTGCGTTACGCACTTTTTATCTCTGCTCAATATGTCAGTATGTGGTGTCCTGTTTTCAAAGACTATTACCAAAAGAAACTTAGCGAAGGTAAGCATTATTTTGTCGCACTTTCTCACGTTGCCAAAAAACTTCTTCGCATCATTTGCCACCTCAAAAAAACCGGTGAACCTTTTCAAAATTTTCCTTGACTCTTAATAGTTAGTCTGCAAAATTTTTTTAGTCGTGATGATGATGAATAATTTCTTTTCCGCGAATATCTTTAATTGCTTGTGCGACATCTTCCGCACCGAAAATTGCAGAACCCGCAACCAAAATATTTGCTCCTGCTTCGCGGACATCAACAGAAGTTTCCGCGTTAATTCCGCCGTCAACTTCAATATCGCAGTCAGTTTCCATTTCCTGAACCATATGATAGAGCATGTGAATTTTTCCGAGCATTGACTCAATAAATTTTTGTCCGCCCCAACCGGGATTAACCGTCATTATTAAAATCATTTCTGCATATTCAACAAGTTCTTCAATCATTGACAGCGAAGTACCGGGATTTATTGCAACTCCAGCCTTGCAACCAAGTTCATGGATTTCTTGAATAAGTCTGTGAGCATGATTTGTTGCCTCAGCATGGAAAGTTATAATATCTGCTCCCGCGTCCGCAAAATTTTTAATTTGAGTTTCGGGGTGTTCAACCATCAAATGAACGTCAAAAATCGCGTCAGAAAATTTTCTCAAACTTTTTACGACAGGTGAACCGATTGTGATATTTGGAACAAAATTTCCGTCCATAACATCAATATGAATGTATTCTGCTCCCGCCTCAGTAATTTTTTTTACCTCGTCAGCTAAATGTGAAAAATCCGCCGACAAAATCGACGGTGCAATAATTGTAGACATAAAAAAATTTCTCCTCGTTTCCTTATTTACTTGTAAATTTGTAATTGCAAAAAAAATACTGCCGCATTTTTTGTCTGCGACAGTTTTACAAAGTCTTATGCAGAAATTGCATTCAATTTCAATGCCAGCTTAGATTTTTTGCGAGCAGCGTTATTCTTGTGAATAGTATTGTTAGCCGCTGCCTGATCTATTGCTTTATAAGCGGCAGGCAAAAGTCTTTTTGCTTCCTCGATGTCTTTATTTTCAATCGCGGCAAGTACTAATTTTTGAGCTTTTTTAAAGCGATTTTTCTCAAAAACATTACGCATATGACGCTTAGCATCTTTTTTTATACTTTTTACAGAAGATTTAATATTCGGCAACACAACCACCTCCCAACTTTTATTCTTCAGCAACGCGGGAAGTTTAGCATAGCAGTAATAAATTTGCAAGAAAAATTTAATTTTATCCCACGGGCGTTTCATAAATTTAGGCAGAAATGACATCAAGAAGAAGTTGGTTATTGATTAGACAACTCAAAAAATTTTGCTGAATACTTCGTTTGATTTTATTACTCCGGCGATTAAAAATAAACAAAAATTTTTTTGAAATCCTGTATTGATGAAACTTAATTTTTTTGCTGTGGGATTTATTGTCGCTGGAGTAATATTGTTAAAACATCTGCCAATTTGTATTTTACATAACCTTCGTGGCGGGAATCTTCTATTTCAGAAAAATATTCTTGCACTTTTCACTCTCTCATTATTTTTTTTCGAACTGTAACATTTTTATCCAAAATTTTTATGAAACGCCTGTGGACGTTGCTTATATTTTCTTGCAGTAAAAAATTTTTTATGCTATCATAACTCCGCGTTTAAGGGTCGCATTTTTTTTAATTGAGGGGTTGTTAAATTTGGAAATTAATTTTTTGGGAGGTTATTTTTATGGCTGAGGGCAGACCAAAAATTGTCATTGTTGGCGGAGGTTTCGGCGGAATAAAAACGGCTAAACTTTTCGCGAAAGAAAATGTTGATATAACTCTTGTAGACCGCCATAATTTCCATTTGTTTCAGCCGCTTTTATATCAGGTTTCGACTTCGGTACTTTCGACTGATGAAATTGCCTATCCT
This sequence comes from Selenomonadaceae bacterium, assembly GCA_017553205.1. GTDB lineage: Bacteria > Bacillota > Negativicutes > Selenomonadales > Selenomonadaceae > Quinella. The sequence continues at coordinate 2,325 of JAFZMV010000122.1, forward strand.
ATCCGCTCATTTTTCCGCAATAATAAAAACGTGAATTTTTTTATGGCTAAAGCACAGGGAGTGGATCAGGCAAGAAATGTTTTAATAACTAATCACGGTGAAATTCCTTACGATTATTTAATTTTGGCGGCAGGTGCCACAACGAATTTTTTCGGAATGAAGGAAGTTGAAGAACATTCTTTCGGCATGAAAACAATACAGGAGGCTCTGCACATAAGAAATCATGTTCTTCATGAATTTGAACGAGCCAGCAAACCGTACAGAACTCCCGAAGACAGAAAAAAACGCATGACTTTTGTAGTAGTCGGCGGCGGTCCTACGGGCGTTGAAGAGGCGGGAGCATTAACCGAACTTATTGAAATTCAGAAAAAAGAAATTCATAATCTTGATTTTAATGATGTCAGCGTTAAACTTATTGAGGCGACTCCCAGAGTTCTGCCGATGATGCCTGAAGATTTACAGCAAAAAACCGTTGAAATTCTCCGCAAAAAAGGCGTTGAAGTCATGCTGAATACTCAAGTTGTCGGTTATGACGGCGATGTTTTGAAATTGAAAAACGGTGTGGAAATTCCTACAACCACTGTTATTTGGGCGGCGGGAGTTCGTGCAGTTGATTTTATGAAAGACTGTGGCGGAGAATGTGCAAGGGACGGAAGAATTTGGATTGACGAAGATTTAATGGTACGCGGAGCAGTCAATAAAAATTTCTTTGCAATTGGAGATTGTGCGGCGTTCATGCATGGAGATATGCAAAGACCTCTGCCGACTGTTGCACCTGTTGCCACTCAACAAGCCGACGTTGTTTACAAAAATATTATGAAACTTATTAAAGGCGATACCAATCTTGAAAAATTTGTTTATAAAGATTTAGGAGCGATGGCTACTATCGGACGCGGTCAAGCTGTCGTCGGCTCTCCGAAAATGAGCGGATTTTTTGCTTGGTGTGCGTGGATGCTCGTGCATTTAATCAGACTTGCGGGAGCCCATGCAAATTTCACTGTTGCAATAAAATGGACTTGGAATTTAATTTCAGGAATAAGGCTCGGAAGAATTATCACGAACATAAAACTTTAATCAGCACTTACAAAAAAATTAAGCTCTTCTGAAAATTTTGGAAGAGCTTAATTTTTTTTTTGACAACTTTTAAAATGTTCCGCTACATTCAAGCGAAAATTTCTTATTTTTTTGTCGCAGTTTTTCCGCCGGCTGAAACTTCAGCAAGAATATCAACCAAAGCCGTTTTCATGACATCAAGTGCATCTTTCAAGACAGCGTTATACAAATCTCCGCCGTCAACAACTCCGCGACCGTTTTCCGTTATGTAAAATTTTTTCGGGTGCTCGCTTGACTGTAATGCACCGTCGATTTTTTCCGAAATAATTTTCGCAAGTTTTTCTTTATCCACAAAATTCACTCTCCTATAAAAATTTTCAAACTTTTTCTACATGCTATAAAAATTTTCCTGCCGAATAAAAAATTTTTATTTCTCAGGAGCGTTTCATAAATTTTTTTCTGCAAGGTTTACCTGAAATATTAACAATCAAGGCGGACAAAACAGCACTTTGATTGGCGGAGAAGGAAAAGATATTTTTTTTTATGCAAAATGCGACGGAAAAGACACAATACCAGATTATAAAGTCGTGCAGGACAAAATAAAAATTACTTCGTCAAATGATATTCTCCAATTCCGAAAATTTTTATTGCAAAACTCGGAAATGACGACGGCATGATTGGTGCGGCAAATTTATAATCAAAAAAAATTTTGACCTCTGAAAAAAATTCGGAGGTCTTTTTTTCTCAAAATATTTTTAGGTACGCAGAAAATAATTTTCTTGATTTTTAGGTACGCAAAAAATATAATATGCAAAAATCTAAAAATTTTAGGAAAAGTGGCGGTAGAATTGGAAAGAGGACGACCTAAGAATGAAATTCCTCGCTTGGAAAGCCTGCATTTGCGGCTGACGAAATTTGAGATTGAAAAAATTTCTAGAATTGCAAAACAAAAAAATATTTCTCGAACAGAAGCAATTTTGCAGGGAATTGATTTGTTAATTAATCACAAGCCGAAAAGATTTGCTAAAAAAAATGTTGACGAAATTTTAAGAGAACGCGGTGCTCTCACTGCCGATTAAAATTTTGAAAATTTTTGCTCCGAAGTGTCGAAGATTTTTTTGAAATTTTTGCAGGAAAATTTTTTTGAAAATAGAAAAGGTTTTTGAAAAAATTTTGGAGGGATTTTTATGGAATTTGTTACATTAAACAGCGGATACAAAATGCCACTCGAAGGTTTTGGAGTTTTTCAAATTCCCGACCTTGCACAGTGCGAAGAAGTCACTTACAATGCAATTAAAGTTGGTTACAGACTTTTGGACACGGCGGCAGCTTATAAAAATGAAGAAGCAGTCGGAAAAGCTTTAAAAAAAGCAATTTCAGAAGGTTTAACGACACGCGAAGAAATTTTTTTGACGACAAAAGTTTGGGTTCAAGACCAAATTGATGAAAAATCTGCTTATAATGCTGTTGAAACTTCGCTGAAAAAATTAAATTTAAATTATGTCGATTTGATTTTATTGCACCAGCCGATGAAAGATTATTTTGCAGCTTATCGCGGAATTGAAAAGGCTTGCGATGACGGCTTAACGAAATCAATCGGCGTTGCAAATTTTTATCCTGAAGTGCTTGCAAATTTTTGCAAAACTGTCAAAAAAATTCCTGCAGTGAATCAAATTGAATTGCATCCATTTTTTGTTCAAGAAAATGCTTTAAAAAATATGAAAAATTTTGGCGTGATTGCACAGGCTTGGGCACCGCTTGCAGAAGGAAAACACTGAATTTTCACGGACGCTGAACTTGTAGAAATTGGAAAAAAATATAATAAAACAGCGGCACAAGTTGCATTGCGTTGGAATACACAACGAGGTGTATCAATAATCAATAATTCCAAAATCTGTTCACGTTGAGCGAATGAAACAAAATTTTGATATTTGGGATTTTAAATTGACTGATGAGGAAATGGAAATTATTTCAAAAAAAGATTTGGGACACAGCGAAATTGTTAATCACTATGACCCTGAATTTGTAAAAATGTTGCATACTTGGAAAATTCACGAATAATTTTAAAAAATTAAATCTTCGGCAGAAAAATTTTTGTCGGAGATTTTTTTTGAAATTTTTGCAGGAAAATTTTTTTGAAAATAGAAAAAGTTTTTGAAAAAATTTTGGAGGGATTTTTATGTCGAAAGATTTTGCAACTAATCCGACTTGCTCAATTAAAGTTGATGTTTATACAAATTCGCAGGGAAATATTATTCAGCCCGGCGAAACGGTCGCAGGCAAAAAAACTTTTACTTTTTCAGGAATTAAAAGCGATGTCACGATTGATGAAACAATTAATACAGAAAATTCTACTGCTCTTCATAATGGCATTGCGGGTTTTATGTGGCTTTTCTGCGGAACTGACGAAAGAAATTTTGACGAACTTTCTATCAAAAAAACTACGACTGAAGTTATTGAGGAAGATTAAAATTTTTTTATTTGACTGTGCGAAAAAATTTTTGATACAAATTATGAAAATCTTACTGCGAAAAATGATTTTGTAACTTACTCTGACAAATAAAATTCAATCGAAAAAAAATTGACCTCTGAAAAAAATTTAGAGGTCTTTTTTAATTTCGTGAAATTTATTTAGGCAAAGAGTTCATGAGCTTTTTCATAACCTCTCGGCGTTATCATGAAATTATTTTTCACGAAAGTTTGTGAATTGCCGACTAAAACTAACGAAAACATATTTATTTCTTCGTTCGTAAAATTTTCCAAAGTTGAAATAATTTTTTTCTCGCCGACTCTTCCCGCGTTAGTTACAATTCCTACTGGAGTATTTTTATTTTTGTATTCAAGTAAAATTTTTTGAACTTCTAAAATATTTTCAGTGCGTCTTTTGCTTTTCGGATTGTAAAGAGCAATAACAAAATCCCCTTCCGCCACACATTTCACACGATTTTTTATAATTTCCCAGTCTGTCATCAAATCGCTCAAACTTATCACGGCAAAATCATGCATAAGCGGTGCTCCCAAAATTGCTGCTGAAGAATTTACCGCAGAAATTCCCGCGACAACTTCAAATTTCGGCTGAATTTCTTCAGGAAGATTTAAAATAATCTCTATGACAAGTCCCGCCATTCCGTAAACTCCCGCATCACCTGACGAAATTACGGCGACATTGAAACCTTTTTGTGCTTCCTCAACAGAAATTTTTGCCCGCTCAATTTCCTGCATCATTCCAGTTGCAACAACTTTTTTTTCTGACAAAAAATTTTCGATTAAATTCAGGTAAGTTTTGTAACCAGCAATAATTTCCGCAGACTCAATCGCATTTTTTGCACGAGGAGTCATATCCAAAAAATTTCCGGGACCAATTCCGACTACTGAAATTTTTCCGTAACTCATATCTTTTCACCTCGAAAAAATTTTTCAACGCATAAAAACTTTTTCCTGCAAATAAAAAATCTAAATCCAAATTGAATGACATTTCTTGACGTTAAAAAAAATCTGTGACAAAATAAAAAAAAATTTTTGAGGATTGAAAAATAAATGTTTGATTTAAAAAATTTTGGAAAGAAAACTGCACTTGTCACGGAAGAAAAAAATTTTTCTTACAATGAACTTTCCGAACTCTCAAATAAAATTGGTGATGCTGTAAAAAGTCGTTGCCTTATTTTTTTGCTCGCGGAAAATTCTGCGGACTCAATCGCGGGTTATCTCGGCTTTTTAAATAAAAAAATTGTTCCAATGATGATTGACGCGGAATTAAATTTTGAACTTGTGAAAAATCTTTTGGAAATTTACAAACCTGATTTTATTTGGACTCCGAAAAAACTTCGCGAAAATTTTTCAGACTGCGAAGAAATTTTTCAGTCGGAAAATTATATTTTGATTTCAACAGGCGAAAAAAATTTTTATCCGCTGAATGACGAACTTGCACTTTTGATGACAACTTCAGGATCGACGGGCAGCCCTAAATTTGTCCGACAGAGTTACAAAAATATTTCCGCAAACACAAAATCAATCGTAAAATATTTGCAGATTGACGAAAATGAACGAGCGATAACAAATTTGCCGATGAGTTATGTTTACGGCTTGTCAATTATCAACACTCATATTTTTTCGGGTGCGTCTGTTGTCGTAACTGATAAAACTTTATTTCAAAAAGAATTTTGGAAGTTGATGAAAGAAAAAGAAGTCACAAATTTTAACGGGGTGCCTTATACTTTTGAAATGCTTGAACGGCTCAGATTTTTCAGAATGAATTTACCTGCGTTGAAAAAAATTACACAAGCTGGCGGAAAATTAGATCCGGAATTACATTTAAAATTTGCCGAATACGCAGAAAAAAATAATAGAAAATTTTTCGTTATGTATGGAGCGGCGGAAGCAACTGCAAGAATGGGTTATCTTCCTGCAGAAAAATCTTTAAAAAAATTCGGAAGCATGGGAATTGCAATTCCAGACGGAAAATTTGAACTTGTTGACAATGACGGAAAAATTATTACAACTCCCGAAACTGTCGGCGAATTGATTTATTACGGCGAAAATGTTTCTTTGGGTTATGCTGAATGTGGAGAAGATTTGATAAAAGGCGATGAAAGACGCGGGAAACTTGAAACGGGAGACCTTGCAAAATTCGACGCGGAAAATATTTATACAATCGTCGGACGCAAAAAAAGATTTCTGAAAATGTTCGGCAAAAGAATAAATTTACAGGAAGTCGAACACATTATCAGACAAAAATTTAATATTGAAAATGCATGCACAGGCATTGATGACAAAATGAAAATTTTTATTACAGACGAAAAATTTTTAAAAAATGTTGTGCCTTTTTTGAGTGAAAAATTAAATTTACATCCCGTCGCTTTTGCAGTAAAATTTATTTCAGAAATTCCGAAAAATTCTTCAGGAAAAACAATTTATAAAGAGTTGGAAGATTTATAGAAAAAAATTCACGGAGGTAGTTATTTTGATTAAAAAAAAGTTGAATGAAAATGAAATTCTGCTTGTTCTTGTCTGTGACAATAAAGCACAGCTTGAACAGCAGCTGGCATTATTGAGAAATAAAAATTTATTGACCCCTCAAGGCTGTACTTTTTCTGTTTATCCGATTACAGGAAAAAAGAATCTTGCCGCATCTTTTAACGAAATGCAGAAAAAAAATAGTGCCAAATACAAAATTTATTTAACTGCTCCATTGCTTGACATAGATCAATCTTTTGTTTGTGCAATTATTGATTCGTTTTTCTTTGAGCCGAAAACTGCTTTTGTCGGTCTTATGGGTTCAGAAATTCCGATTGACGGAAATTATCTGCAAGCAAAAAATTTTTACGGACTCTACACTTACAAAGACGAAACCGGAGAAATTCAAAATTATGTTGGAAAAGACCCTTTGTATTGTCAAACTGTTCACATGGTAGAGAGCAGTTTTTTTGCAACTAATGAAGATTTTATTTGGGACGAAAAAATGGGCGAAGATTTTTTAGTTGCCGCACAATGTTTAAATTTTCGCAGTAAAGGCTATAAAGTCGGAGTTTTTTATCAAGATTCACCGCTTGCTGTTTTTGATAAAGATACTTTCAGCTATTCTCCCAAAGTTGACCAACAAAATTACATTAAGCAACTTGAAAAATTTCAGCTGTTCTACAGAAAAAAATTTCAGCCACTTGTAAGTGTTTTAATTCCCACTTACAATCAGCCGAAATTTTGCCAAGAAGCACTTGAAAGTGCTTTGAATCAAACTTACAAGAATATAGAAATTTTGGTTGGCGACGACAGCACAAACGAAGATACAAAAAAAATGATTCAACCGTATTTGAAAAAATATTCCAACATAAAATATTTTTATCATGACGGGAAAATTCCTCGCGGTGGCGGTGCCAATATGCTTTTTATTTTAAATCACTGCTCGGGAGAATACGTTAATTTTCTTCTGCACGATGATTTATTTCACCCTGAAAAAATTTCCAAAATGATGAATTACTTTGTTACCGATTTAGAAAAAGAAATCAGCCTTGTGACTTCAGCACGCAACAGAATTGATGAAAACAGAAGATTTATCAGAAGGCAGAATCCATGGCAACCTCATTCCGATGCAATTATTAAAGGCGAAGATGTCGGTCGAAGACTTCTCTTCATACTCGCAAATTTTGTCGGAGAACTTACAACAGTTCTTTTCAAAAAAAAGGACGTTACGTTACAAAACATCAACACAGGTGAACATAGCTTTGCTATTGGAAATTTCTGCGGAATATCCAGTAGAGCTTACGGCGACATGGACACTTGGCTCAACATTTTAAAATCCGGCGGAGCTCTCGTATTTATGTCAGAAACTTTAAGTTATTTTCGTCAGCATGCCGCACAGAATACTTTCAATCCAAATACAAGAATTACTTTGCCGTTAGACGCATTGAACTTTGTAACAATCGCTTGGCTTAATGATGTATTCTTCCATAACGTCGAAGATTTTCATTATTGTCTTGATAAATGGCCTATACTTGCAGACAGGTGGATTAAACCTATTGCCGAAGATGACCCTGACATAATTAAGAAACGCAAAGAATGGCTTTTCAGACTCAAAGAAATTTTCGGCACCCATGATTATGCAAAAATGACTGATGTCGCAATTTCTTATCTTTTGGAAAGTTATGGCAATTCTCCCCAAATTACTTCTTTAGTCAGAAAAAATCTCGGCACAAATCTTTTGGAAAAGAAAAGCTCAATACCTTATGAAGTTAAAAATATTGATCTTTGCAGGAATATTTGGACTGTACATGGTTCGCCTACAATTTCAGACAAAAATGCGAAATTTAGCAAGGCTTTGCAATTTTCAGATTTCACATCTTATTTAATATGTTCAAAAGGGATTGAACTTGGCGGACAAGATTTTACTTTGGAATATTGGGCTTATTTTGACCGTTCAAATGCAACATTCAGTCCTCCGATTGCGTTGCTTTCTAGTCTTGATCATTGCTTAAGTCCATATATGATTTTTAATCAAGGAAATGGTGATTTTATACGAGTAGTCGGACATTGGAATGGCGTACATCATTTTAAAGATGGAGATTTTGGTGGCACTTCACCAATCATCGGCAAGCTTTCACATTTTGAACTTGATTATAAGCATGACGGCGGAATTTGGAAAATTTTCGTAAACGGTATGTTGGAAAGCGAAAAAGCCGAAATAATTCTTCCGAAAACTTTTTTCCAGTTCATATGTGTAGGAAAACTTAATGAACTGGTGGTATTTACAGGTTCAATTTCTGAACTTAGAATTTCAAGCGGTATTTGTCGTCATACAGAAAATTTTGAGCCGCCGAATGAACCTGCTAAAGCAGACAAGCATACTTTGTGCCTTTTGAATTTTGATAACTAAAGTGAAATCGGATACGTCACCGCAAAATTTTTTTATGTGCTAATTTATTTTTTCAAGATTTTTCTTATGAAATTTATCGAGTCAGCAGAAAATTCGGGCTTGTTTACATAACCGACGGCAGGACTTTTTTCAATCAGTTCGATAATTTCAGGTTTTTCAGTATCACTCAAAAAAATTACGGGAAAACCTTTGAAAAAATCGTTCTGCCTGATAAATGCCAGCACCCTGAAACCGTCCATAAAAGACATTTTCAAACTGATAAAGACTAAGTCAATTTTTTCTGCACTTTGTAAAATGCTCAGACCTTCAACACCGCTGTCAGCATTAAAGACCGTGCATTTAAAATTTTTTTCCAAAATATCTTTTTCAATTTCAACGTCGTCTTCATTGTCATCAATGATGAGAATTTTATACAAGTTGTCTTTGAAAGTGATATTGGGATTAAATGCACGGTTCACTCTTTCAATTAAATAATCTGGGTCGATAGTTTTTTCTAGATAATCAAGTGCATTAAGACGCAGGGCGAAATTTTTTTTCTGCTCGTCAAATTTTGTCGTCGTCGTGATAATCGGCGTACTGCTGATACGAGCATTTTCACGAATCGCACGAAGAATTTTTAAACCGTCATAATTTTCGGTAATTGCATCATCAAGCAACATCATTTTAACTTTAAGACTGTAAACGACGTTTATTGTTTGTTCCAAATCAGTTGAAGTAACAATTTTGTAATCTGTAAAATAATCGCGTAAAAATCTTTTTGTTCTGTCTGCACTTCGATTATTTTCATCAACAACCAGAATTAAATTATTATTTATTCGCTGAAGTTCTTCTTCAAGCAGAATTCTTTTCTTAAATTCATTTCTTTCGCCGATAGCTTTTGCCTCTTTACGCAAGAAACTTAAACAATCTCTGCAATAAACTCCCGTATTAATAGTCACTCCGCAACGTGCACAGGGGTGAGGAGATTTTTCTCCGGGTTTTGCTCCCGTTCCAAAAAAATCTTGACGAGCCATACTGTCCAAAAAAGCTCTGTTGACTCCCATATCTCTCATAATTTCGTAACCGGTAATTCCGCCTTCTTTAAACTGATTATCGCGGATATAATTCATAACTTCATTTTGCTTGTTGATAAGATCAGAATTATTTTTCTTGAACAAAGACATTTCCAGCTTACAAGCAGGACAATAATTTTCTTGTGATCCGCCTTTAAATTTCTTTCCGCATTTAGGACAAGTGTGTTGATAATTCATAACTACCACAACTCCAATAATTTCTTATACTTCGACGACCTTGCATTTATATTCGCCGTAAATTTTTTTTATTTTTTCTGCAGGTTGACCAAAATTTTTTAAAAGTTCGTCAACATATTTCATGACGACTTCAATGGGAATTTTTTTCATGCAGGCGAGATTTTCTTCACCTTCACGCGGGCAAATATGTTTTCCGCAAGGGTGACAGGGTTCAGGAGATTTTATCAAAATATCTTTCGCATCATAAGGATAAAAACCGGGAACAGGTGACGCTCCAAACATTGTGACAATCGGAATATTTCTGGCAACTCCCACATGCATGGGACCACTGTCAGTTGTCAACATTAAAACGCATTTATCTAAAAATCCCGCAAGTTCAGCAAGTGAAAATTTCCCAGTAAAAATTTTTAACAGCGGAGAATTTTTTTCCTGCATTTTTGAAATACATTCTGCAACAATTTTTTCGTCCATAGTTCCGCCGAGAAATGCAACACCGTAACCGCGAGAAATTAAAATATCCGCACATTTTGCAAAATAATCGTCAATCCATCTTTTTGTAATCCAGCTTGCACCGATATTAAACGCGATAACTTTTGTGTCGGCAGAAAAATTTTCCAAAAAAGTTTTTTCTGCTGATTTTTTTGCGGAATTGTCAATCCACATTTCCAGCCCGTTATCAAAAATTTTTTCAATTCCGACAGCATTTTGCAAAACGTCGAAATGTGATTTAACTTGATGTTGAGTACCGGGCACATATTTGGTACTAAAAAAATTTTTTATATGACGAGCAATCGAAGGATTAGGCAAAACTTTTGTAAAAAAAATCGAAAATAACGGCTTGGAGTAACCGACAATTTTTTTTGCTCCGCTGAAAGCTGCAATCGCCGACGCTCTTTCATTTCGATGAAGATTTATTACGAGATCAAAATTTTTTTCGCGGAGTTTAAAAATAAATTTCACGAAATTAAAAAAATTATTGTCAGTTCCTTTTTTGTCAATCAAAATACATTCGTCAATGTTTTTGTTAAACTGTACGAGGTCAGCAAGTTTTTTATCTGCAAGCATTGAAATTTTTGCGGAAGGAAAATTTTTTCTCAAAGTTGTTAAGACAGGAGTAGCAAGCATTAAATCTCCCAAGTGCATTAAATTTATCACTAAGATATTTTTGTACATAATTCTCTCTTTTCGGTTATGATTAATTCAACGGGAATGTCATGATTTTCGGCGGGAACATTTTCCACAATTTGAAAATCGAAAGCAAGAGAAATTTTTTTTGCATGCTCCGCAGTTTTTAAAAATCTGTCGTAATATCCTCCGCCCATTCCCAGCCGATTTCCATGAATGTCAAACGCCACACCCGGAACAATTATTAAATCAATTTTTTCCGCGTCGATAAATTCCCGCAGATTTTTTTTCACCGTCAAAATTTTAAATTCTCCGACTTCCAGCGAATCAAAATTTTTTAAAATTACAGGCTGAATTATTCCGCGTTCAACTATGAAAGGTATCGACAAAATTTTTTTCTTGTCAAAAGCGTCGTCGAAAAATTCTTTCAGCTGAACTTCTTCAGGCATTGACATATAAGCCATAATCGACGAAGAATTTTTATAAATGTCCGTCGCCAAAAATTTTTTTATAATTTCGTGACTGAAAAAATTTTTTTCTTCGACCGATAAAAATTTTCTCTGTGCAGTGATTTTTTTTCTCAGTAAATTTTTTTCAGGCATCATTTTTTTCTTTAATTGCCAAAGAACCTATCGCATTTCTTGAAATTTTTATTTCAACTCCGTCAGCAATTTTAATTTTTAAAGATTCTTCGGCAAGTTCGGTTATTGTTCCATAAATTCCGCCGATTGTAATAATTTCGACTCCAACCTTTAAATTTCCAAGCATTTCATTTCTTTCCTGCTGTGCTTTTTTCTGCGGACGATACAGCAAAAAATAAAAAATCAACACCATAAATAAAATAGGCATCCAACTAAAAATGCCCGCCATTGCTTCATTTTCCATTTATAAAATTCTCCTCTCAAAATTCATAAGAAAAAATATCTTCTAATTTTACAAAACAATTTTCAAAAATCGAAACTTTCACTTCATTTTTTAATTCGGCTTTTTCTTCGTCGGTGAGTTCTTGCAATTCTTCAGCGTCATAATAAATATATTCGCCGTCAAGTTTGTATTTTCCGTCGTGCAAAAGATAAACATCAACGACTTTCATGTAAGGATCTACAATCCAATATTCTTTAATGCCGCAAGCCTCGTAAGAATCTTTTTTTACAGTCAAATCCATTCTTCTTGTCGCCTTTGAAAGAACTTCAACAACCATATCGGGTACGCCATAAATTCCGCGATTCCAATTTACAAGACCTGCGTTTTCTTTCGTCATAACAATCAAATCGGGACGAAAAATATTTCCGTCGGGCAAATGAACTTCCAAACTGTCAATGAAAACTTTTCCGCACTTATTTTTATTTAAGTAGGATTTGATTGCGAAATAAATTTCTCCAATTGAATTGCTGTGATAAGCAGATGCAGAAGGTGCCATAATTTTTTCTCCTCCGATAACTTCATAAAAATTTTTATAAGTTTCAGCGTCATTCAACATTCTGAGTCATCTCCATTCGGAAAAAAATTCTTTGCGGAATTCATTAAACTTATCTGCCAAAATTGATTCTCTCATGTCAGCCATGAATTTTTGCAAATATCTTAAATTGTGCAAAGTCAAAAGCCTTAAACCAAAAATTTCATCTGCACGGACTAAATGACGAATATAAGCCCTTGTAAAATTATTTCTGCAGGTATAGCAGTCGCAGTTATTTTCAAGCGGAGAAAAATCTTCCGTGAACTCTGCATTTTTCATGACAAGCCGACCGCGTGAGGAAGTTTTCGGAGAAACCATCGCCATTCCGTTACGAGCAACACGAGTTGCAAAAACGCAGTCGAACATGTCAACGCCACGCAAAACACCTTCAATTAAATGATCTGGCGTTCCGACTCCCATTAAATACCGTGCTTTATTTTCGGGCAAATATTTTGTAGAAACTTCCAGCATTTTATACATAGTTTCTTTATCTTCGCCGACACTCAAACCGCCGATCGCACAGCCGTCAAAATCCATCGAGCCGATAACTTTCGCACTTTCTGCACGGAGGTCTTCATACATTCCGCCCTGACAAATTCCAAAAATCCCTTGACTTTCAGAAACTTTTGCGGCGTGCAAACTTCTTTCAGCCCAGCGGTGAGTGCGTTCAGTAGATTTTTTCGCGTAATCGTATTCGGCGGGATATGGAATACATTCATCAAAAGCCATCATAATATCAGAGCCGAGTTTAATTTGAGTTTCGACAGAAACTTCAGGAGATAAAAATTTTTTTGCACCGTCAATGTGAGATCTGAAAGTTACTCCGTCTTCTGAAATTTTTCTAAGTTCGCCCAAGCTGAAAACTTGAAAGCCTCCACTGTCCGTCAAAATTCCTTTCGACCAGTGCATAAATTTATGAAGTCCGCCCGCTTTCTGAATAAGTTCCGCACCGGGTCTTAAAAATAAATGATAAGTATTTGATAAAATAACTTCCGCACCGAGTTCAGAAATTTCTTCAGGTGAAAGAGTTTTTACAGTCGCTTGAGTTCCAACAGGCATGAAAATCGGAGTAAAAAAATCTCCGTGCGGTGTGTGTAAAATTCCCGCACGGGCTCCGGTAAATTTATCTTTATGAATAAGTTCGTAAGTTACCGCGTACATGATTCCTCCAAAAAATTTTTATTTTGCGAGTTCCAAAATTTTATTCAAGACTTCTTCAATTTTTAAATTTGTCGTGTCCAATAAAATTGCGTCGTCAGCTTGTTTCAAAGGTGCAGTTTCTCTTTCCATATCCTGTTTATCACGCAGAAAAATTTCTTTTTCAATTTCAGACAAATCAAGCTGCTGACCTTTAGTTTTGAGTTCCTCAAATCTTCTCTTTGCTCTTTCTTCAAGTGATGCCGTCAAGAAAATTTTTAAATCTGCATTTGGCAAAACTTGAGTCCCGATGTCCCTGCCGTCCATGATAACTTGTCCGCGTTCTGCCATTTTTCTTTGAAGTTCAGTTAATTTTTTTCTGACGAAAGGAAATTTTGAAACGTCTGACGCAAGTTTGCTGACTTCAGGAGTACGGATTTTTTTTGTAACTTCCTCTCCGTCTACAAAAACTCTTGCGGACTCATCAAGTTCAATTTGAATTTTTTCGGTGACTTCAGCCAAAAAATTTTCTGTCAAAGGTTTTCCGCTTTCCAAAATTTTCAGACCGACAGCCCTGTACATTGCACCGGTATCAATATAGGTGTAGCCGAGTTTTTCGGCGGCTTTTTTTGAAACGGTGGATTTTCCCGCACCTGCAGGCCCGTCAACAGCAATAATTTTTTTCATGATTTTTCTCCCTGTAAAATTTCAATCAGTTTAAAAATAATTTTTTCTGCGAGTTCGGCTTTTGACATCAGCGGGAAATTTTCAACTTCTCCGCCTCTGCTGATAATCGACGCGATATTTGTATCGACTCCGAAGCCCGCACCCTCAACCGAAACATTATTTGCGACTATGAAGTTAAGATTTTTTTCGGCAAGTTTTTTTTCAGCGTACTCAAATAAATTTTCAGTTTCCGCCGCAAATCCCACCAAAATTTGTTTCGTTTTCAGCTTTCCGAGTTCTTTTAAAATATCGGGATTTTTCACAAGTTCCAGCGTCAAATTTTCTTCGGATTTTTTAATTTTCTGCGAAGAAACATTTTTTACGCGATAATCTGCGACAGCCGCCGACATTATTACAGCGTCAACCGAAACAAATTCTGATAAAACTTTTTCCCGCATTTCAACAGCCGATTCGACTTTCACAAATTTTAAATTTTTCGGCAGTTCAAGATGAGTATTTGCGGCGATTAAAATAACTTCTGCTCCGAAATTTTCCGCCGCCTTCGCAATTTCAAAACCCATTTTCCCGCTTGAACGATTTCCGATATAACGGACTGGATCTATCGGCTCAAGAGTTCCGCCCGCAGTAACCAAAATTTTTTTCCCGCTCAAAATTTTTTCTGTGCTGAAAAATTTCACAATCTCCGCACAAATATTTTCAGGTTCAGGCAGACGACCTTTGCCGACAATTCCGCAAGCAAGTTCTCCGTCAGCAGGTTCTAAAATTTTTATTCCGCGTTGTTTCAAAATTTTTATATTGTCCTGTGTCGCGGGATTTTCAAGCATATTTGTATTCATCGACGGTACGAAAATTTTTGGAGCAGTTGCCGCCAAAATTGTTGTCGTCAATAAATCGTCAGCAATTCCATGAGCAGACTTCGCCAAAAAATTTGCGGTGGCAGGAGCAACCAAAACCAAATCCGCAAAATCCGCCAAAGAAATATGTGCAACATTAAAATTTGCCGCATCGCCGAACATTTCGACGTATACGGCATTTTTTGTAATTTCTTGAAAAGTTCTCGGCGAAACAAATTCCGTTGCCGACTTCGTCATAACAACTTTGACATTTGCACCGAGTTTTTTTAGACGGCTTGCAACTTCAACAACTTTATAAGCCGCAATTCCGCCCGTCACTCCGATTAAAATATTTTTGTTTTCAAGATTTTTCATGCTGAAACTCCCGGCATGGAGTAAGTAATTTTTCCTTCGTAAATTTCTTCCATCGCGTCAGTTACAAATTTTTCTGACGGATTACTTAAATGACATGCCTCGCCCGTCAAAAGCTGTCTTGCTCTTTTCGACGCAAGCACAACCAAAGTATAACGGCTGTGAGTTTTTTTGAGCATATCATCAGTCGAAGGATTAACCATGCTGTGAGGTGCAGAAACTGTTTTCATATTTTAAAAGACTCTCCTTTTTCAGCTCGGAATAAATAAATCCGGCTCTTGATTAGAAAATTTATAGAATTTTAATAACGCTTGAACAATTCTTTTTGACGCAAGTCCGTCGCCGTAGGGATTGCACGCCTCAGCCATTCTGCTGTATTCTCGCGGATTAGTCAAAAGAATTTTTGCTTCTTTATAAACGTCAGCCATTTTTGTTCCGACAAGTTTTACAGTACCTGCCGCAACTGCTTCAGGTCTTTCAGTGGTATCGCGGAGAACTAAAACCGGTTTGCCGAGTGACGGTGCTTCTTCCTGTACGCCGCCCGAATCTGTCAAAATCAAAGTAACTTTATTCATCAAATTTGCGAAAGGTTCATAGTCAAGCGGATCAATTAAATGAACTTGAGGAAGTCCGCCCAATTCTTCGTTGACAACATTTCTGACTTTTGGATTTTTATGAACGGGGAAAACAATTTCAACGTCCTGGAAATCCTGTATCAATTTTTTCAATGCCTTATAAACCTGTCGCATAGGTTCGCCGAGATTTTCACGGCGGTGAGTTGTGACGAGAATAATTTTTTTGTTTGTGTAGTCGATATTTTCAAGAAGTTCATCAGAAAATTTGAAAGAACATTTGACAGTTTCATGCAGAGCGTCAATAACCGTGTTGCCCGTCACGAAAATATTTTCGGAGTTCACACCTTCGCGGAGCAAATTTTCTCTTGCGGTAGTTGTCGGAGAAAAATGTAAATCGGTAAGTGCGGCGGTTAATTTTCTGTTCATTTCTTCAGGGTACGGAGAAAATTTATTTCCCGTACGAAGTCCCGCCTCAACATGACCAACAGAAATTTTATGATAATAAGCCGCCAATGCTCCCGCAAAAGTTGTGGTTGTATCTCCATGAACTAAAACCATATTCGGTTCAGCGTCAGTTAAAACTTCATCAAGTCCGGAAATAACTCTGCTTGTTATGTCAAAAAGTGTCTGCCCTTCAGACATAACATTTAAATCATAATCGGGTTTTATGTGGAAGAGATTTAAAACTTGATCGAGCATTTCACGGTGCTGGGCAGTTACGGCAACTATCGGTTTGATTTTGTCGGGGTGTTTAAAGAGTTCCACTACAACCGGAGCCATTTTTATAGCTTCGGGACGCGTGCCGAAAATTGTCATTATTCTTACTTTTTCTTTCATCACGTCGGATAACCTCCTTCAACGGCGGGACATTACATAAAAAATTTTCCTCACAAAACAGAAAAACTTTTCCTTCCGTCATTAAAATTTCTGTTATTATAGAATATGAGTTTGCTTTTGACAAGAATTGACAAGAAATAAAACACGGGCGTTTCATAAATTTTTAAGCGGAAATGACATCAAGGAGCAGTTTGTCATTGAGAAGACAGGATAAAAGATTTTGCCTGATACTGCGTTTGCTTTTAATCTTAATCAAATATTTTTTGTGTAAAGCAATGG
>JAFZMV010000123.1 GCA_017553205.1 Selenomonadaceae bacterium
ATTAAAAATTCTAAAAAAAATCGTAAAAAAAATTTGCTCGACTTCCAAAATAAACTTGCAAATTTAAAATTTTTCGATCCCGCTTGTGGTTCAGGAAATTTTTTGACAGAATCTTTTATTTCTCTGCGTCGTTTGGAAAATGAAATTTTAAAAGAATTACTCGGAGAAAAAATTCTTCTCGGTGAATTTGCCAATCCGATTAAAGTTTCTATCAATCAGTTTTACGGAATTGAAATAAATGATTTTGCCGTTTCTGTCGCTCAAACTGCCCTCTGGATTGCAGAACTGCAGACGATTCAGACAACGCAGGAAATTATTCACCGCGATTTAAATTTTTTGCCGCTCAAATCTTACGCGAATATTTTTGAGGGAAACGCTCTCCGAATGGACTGGAAAAATATTTTGCCGAATGACATCAATTTTATCTTCGGAAATCCGCCTTTTGTCGGTTTTACTTTTCAGACTGACGAACAGAAAAAAGATTTGCAAAATATTTTCCCGAAAACAAAAAATTTAGATTATGTTTGTGCTTGGTACAAATTGACTTCCGATTTTATTCAAGGCTCAAAAATTCAATGTGCTTTTGTTTCGACAAATTCTATCACTCAAGGCGAAACTGTCCCGCAACTTTGGAAATTTCTGAACGTCCATATAAATTTTGCTCACAGAACTTTTAAATGGCAGAGCGAATCTTTTAAAAAAGTCGCTGTTCATTGCGTTATTCTCGGCTTTGCAAATTTTCACCGCGAACAAAAAATTATTTTCGACGACAACAAAAAAATTTTTGCCCAAAATATTAACGGCTACTTGCTCGACGCTCCAAATATTTTGATTGTCAGCAGAAATAAAACTTTGTGCAACGTTCCTCAAATGGTTTACGGAAATAAGCCTGCTGACGGTGGAAATTTAATTTTGTCCGAAGAAGAAAAAAACATTTTAGAAAAAAATTTTCCCGACGCAAAAAAATTTATTCGTCCTCTGCTCGGTGCTGAAGAATTTTTGCACAACAAAAAAAGATTTTGTCTTTGGCTCGTCGGTGCAAATCCTTCAGAAATAAAAAAAATTCCTCCAATCTTTCAACGTGTTCAACTTTGCAAAGAAAAAAGAGAACAAAGCATCGCAACCGCTATCAGAAAATTTGCCGAAACTCCTACGCTTTTTGCTCAAATTACTCAACCTGAAGGAAAAAATTTTATTTTAATTCCGCGTGTTTCTTCAGAAAAAAGAAATTATATTCCGATAAATTTTTTAACTGCTGAAACAAAAGTTACTGACGCTGTGCAAATTATTCCTGACGCGGAAATTTATCATTTTGGAATTTTAACAAGTTCAGTTCATATGATTTGGACGAAAAATTTTTGCGGAAGGTTAAAAAGTGATTTTCGATATTCAAAGGACATCGTTTACAATAATTTTATTTGGTGTTCTCCTTCAGAAAGTCAGCTGAAAAAAATAGAGCAGACTGCTCAAAATATTTTGGACGTACGAAAAAAATATCCTGAATCCAGTTTAGCCGACCTTTACGATCCGATTTTAATGCCGAAAGATTTACGGGACGCACATAAAAAAAATGATTTGGCAGTTTTGGAGGCTTACGGTTTCGACAAAAATTTTTCCGAAAATGAAATTGTCGCCGAACTTATGAAACTTTATCAAAATTTTTGCGGTGAATAAGAAAATTTTATTTGGAGGTGTGTTATGAAAATCCAAGAGTTATATTTAAAAAATTTTCGCTGTTTTGAGGAACTGACTGTAAAACTTCCCGAACAATACGCGGTTTTTATCGGAAATAACGGTGCCGGTAAGTCGTCAATTTTAAAAGCTCTTCAAATTTTATTGGACGACTTCGTTACTTCAATTCAATTTGACATGACGGATTCGGTTTATAATATAAACTTCAATAGTCCTGAAATCAGAATTACCGACAGCGATGTGAGAGTAAGGTCGCTCCCAAATGGAAGCATTTTTATTAACGAACCTCAATATCCTTCGACATTGAAAATTGTTTCGGAGTTTGCAGGTAATGTTGTTGAATGGTGTACATCTTTTGGCAACAAAACATCTGGAAATCCTGATGAAAATCCTGTTCTGCCTTACGTTCTGGGGTTGCAAGAAAAATTAGTAAGAAATGAATCTGTTAATTTGCCTATCATTGTTTCCTATAACTCAAAACGTCTGTGGAATGAAAAAAAATTGCCGACAAATGAGAACGATGAAGAGGAGCAACAACCCTTTACCCCGCGCCTAAAAGGATATGTCGGTTGTATCGAAGACAGCGTTTTAAAAAGTAAAAATTTGCGTGAGTGGTTTATGCGAATGTTACTTATAGAGCGTAAAAAAAATGTTCCTGAGTTCCAAGCGGTAAAAAAAGCCATTTCAGACTGTTATCTTGCCATTGATAACAGGAAAAACTTGCAGAAAATTTTGATAGATTATGACGCGGAAAAAGAAGAAGACCTTGAAATTCAAATGTTTTTCAATGACGGTAATGTCGAAATTTTACCGTTGAACTATTTAAGCGACGGAAGTAAAAGTATTCTTGCTATGGTGGCGGATATTGCTTACAGAATGGCAACATTGAACCCGCATTTGCTTGGTAAGGTTACTGAGGAAACCGACGGTGTTATTTTAATCGACGAGATTGATTTGCACCTTCACCCTTCGTGGCAAAGAAGAATTATTGACGCATTACACAAAACTTTTCCAAAAGTGCAATTTATTTTCACAACGCACTCTCCGACAGTATTAACTAACGTTCCAAGAGAAAATATTTTGATTCTTGAAAATGGAAAAATTTACAGTCCGGAAGTAAAAACTTATGGACGCGATGTAAATTCTATTTTGCGCGAAGTTATGCAAACGGAAATTCGCCCGAAGGAAATAACAGACAAATTGACGGCTTTTTCTGATGCCATTGCCGACGAAAATTTAACTGAAGCAGAAAAAATACTTAACGAGTTGAAAAGTCAGTTGGGTGAAAATGATTCTGAAGTCGTCGGCGCACAAGTTACTTTGGATTTGGAAAAATTTTGAGGTGTTACAATGATCCATATACAAAAAACTTCTCCACCTTCGGAGTTTATAAATTTTATCAGAAAAACGCCGCAAATTCATTTTGAGGATATTCCTTCAGATATAAAGGAAATTCTGAGAAAATCTTTACTTAAAGAACAAGGTTATTTGTGTGCTTACTGTATGAGCAGAATTGATAATGACCACTCCACAACTAAAATCGAGCATTACAGAGCACGTAATAACAATAACGAATTGGAGTACTCAAATTTACTTGCAGTTTGCACCGGAAATTCTTTCAGTAAGATTGACGACTCATACAAACATCAACATTGTGACACTATGAAAGGCGAAAAATTGTTGAATATTGATCCACAAAACGCCGAACACATTGCAATGATCGCTTATAAAACTGACGGAACTATTTTCAGCAAGACAAATCCTCAATTTAATGATGACTTCAATAAGATTTTGAATCTCAATGATGAGAATGGATATTTAAAAATTAACAGAAAAATAGCCCTCCAAAAATTACAAGAAAAAATACATAATGATTTCAAAGATAAAACTGCCAAAGTAAACTATTTGAAAAAGGCTTTGAAGTTTTATTCAAATTTACACGACGGACGACGTGAAGCATATTGCGGAATACTCCTCCACTACATCGAAAAGAAATTAAAAACTTGGGGTTCGTAAATAATATCTATATTGCTCATTTTGTTGAAAGCAACGATAACTATTGAGGAAACTGCAAAAAAATCTATCGAGTAGAAAAAAATATCCTGAATCCAGTTTAGCCGACCTCTACGATCCGATTTTAATGCCGAAAGATTTACGGGACGCACACAAGAAAAATGATTCTGCGGTTTTGGAGGCTTACGGTTTCGACAAAAATTTTTCTGAAAATGAAATTGTCGCCGAACTTATGAAACTTTATCAAAATTTGACTGAAAAATAATTTGAAAAAAAATTATCCCGACGTTTGCTGGGATTTTTTATTTTGTGGGAAAAATTTTTCAAGTCATTTTGTTAATTCTTCTTCTGCAGAAACAATTTCACAAAGTTTTTTCCATTCGTCGAGCGAAATTTTTTCAAACATTCTTGCAAAGTTTTTATTTTGTCCGGCAAGAAAATTTTTTACCGCAAAATAAGAAATTTCTTCGTCAATTTCCTGCCTGATATTCTGTCTGTCCATTGATTTATTAAAATCTGCTTGAACGGCGGGATCGGCGGTTGTCCTGTCAGAATAAATATAAGGATTTGCGTCAGTTAAAAACTGCAAAATGTTTTTAGTAGGTTTTTCGTCGTAGAGACAATCCAAAGCTCTGTACATTGCGATGTGTAAAAATTCGCGTTTCATTCTTTCTTCCTCCAACTACCGTCTTTTTTCGGATTATTTGAATAACCTGTTTCTTCGTCCCAATTTCTCGACGGATCATTTTTTCCTGCATTTTGTATTGTTCCATTGCGAACAATAACCCAAATTTGCGAACCATCAGGCTGAATTTCAGAATACCATTCATTACCGTATTTGTCAGTCCCCGCGAAATTAGTTGAATCATTTGCTACTTTTTCAATCAATTTACGATTTTCGGGTGTATCGGGCAAATGACCTTCCGCTTTTCGGAAAATATGTTTTAATTTCGATTCGTTCGTCGGGAGTTTATTATCCAATTTCGACGAATTTTTTTCTCCCTTAGTCCCTTTGAAATGTCCACTGGAAGATTTACTCATCAACTTCACCTCGCAATGCCAAATCCTTTTGACTGCGAAAGCGAATGATTTTTATTTTATCGCGAATTTTATCAAAGCAAGGATATTTATCTGAACCGTAAACAATAATCGTGTGTGGACTCAAAACTTCAAGCATTTTTTCAAAACCTGCAGAAAAAATTTCCAAGTCTGCAGAATTTCTCAAATTGCTTGCAACAGTTCCAATCGCCACGATTGAATTTTTTTCTATTCCGTCAAAGCAATATTTAAAAGTTTCTTCCGTTCCCCACCGTATATTATTGATTACCTTCCCATTAAATTTACAAAATTCCAAATTCATCGGCGACGAGATTTGGCAACAGAAATATAAAGAAATATACAACTTGATTGACTCATTACGAAATTACATAAAACTTGAACTCATAGACAATTATTTTCAAAACATTTTTGCCTTGCGACTCGCTTTGAAAAATATTGGCAAACAATTTGAGGAAACCATCTTGGTAAAACTTTTCATTGATTCTGATTCGCTATTTTCCATTCAGAGCTTGGAAATGTCTCTTCAACAAAAGTTACTCGAAGAATTTGAAAACAGTTTTTATATTGAAGGCTCTGCCAATTTTCTGAGTTATTACTCTGAAAATGAAATCACCGTACTATTACTCCGGCGACAATAAATACTAAATTTTTTTCGTGAGATTCTATTCGCATTTCACGTCTGCTAAAAATTTCTCACAGTTTTTGGTAATTTTAATCGTCGGTGTAATACCTTGCATATCTTTCCCAAACGCCAATCGTGATTTAACTGCCGAATGGGGAAACATTTTTTCTTACAAAGTCTACCAAGAATCCTCCACTGCCATACTTGAAATTTCATTTGAAAGAATAAATCCAAACTCGGTTATCGCTTTTCCTAGCGTAATTTTACTGAAGAAAGTTGTTCGAGCTATAAAATTTGAAATTTTTTCCAAATCCAACTACACGTCTGGACAGATAAGACTCAAGAATTAACTATTATTACTCTGGCACTAAAAAATATCCAAATCAGACAACAAAGCAACCTTCGATGAAAGATAAATTTGAAATTTTTTCCAGCTGATGTGAAATTTTGTTCATAAAATTTTGATTTTTTTTAGTTACTCTTTGGTGTGAGGGAGTTTTCCCGAATGAACATCTTTCTTCAGTATATATTGTTCAAATACTTATCAGGTTAGGTTGTGGAGAATATGGGAAAAAAGAAAAGCTCAATTTTTTTGTGTGTTCTGTAACCATTCAGCTATAATTTTTCCGTGATGACTTTCAGATTGTCTAAGAACCTGTCTAAAATCTTTTGAGAATAAGAGTAAGTAAAGCAAGAACAGTCATCTGCATTGAAGTGTGAAGTTTACGTTCACAATTTTTCCACAAACGGCGATTCTTTTCCAACCACGCAAAAGTACGTTCCACAATCCA
>JAFZMV010000124.1 GCA_017553205.1 Selenomonadaceae bacterium
ATCGAAAGATTTTTTAATCGCATCAAACACTACAGACACATTGCAACACGTTACGACAAATTGTCCGTTTGCTTTTTAAATTTTGTTCTTCTTGCCACCGTCATGATAAAAATTTAGACTTTACCAACACGCCCTAAAAAAATTTTCTTAACATCATTTTAATTACGCATTACAAATTTTTAATTCTGTCGTCGTAGTAAGTACAAAAAGAACGGTGAACCCAAAAAAGCCATTATCAAACCGACAGGAAGTTCGACAGGTGCAAATAAAGTTCTTGCAAAAGTATCGCAGACTGTTACCAATGCTCCGCCAAGTACAGCACTGCACGGAATTAAAATTTTTGCGTCACTTCCGACAATCAGTCTGGTTATATGAGGCATTATCAATCCGACAAAACCAAGCATACCGACAGTACTGACTGCACTTGCCGCCAAAATTCCAGCGATTACTACAAAAATCAATCGTGAAATTTTTACATTCAATCCAAGCCCCGCTGCTGTTTCGTCTCCAAGTTCCAAAATATTCAATCTGCGTGCCAAAATCATTGTCATCAAAAATCCTGCGATTGTGTAAGGAGTTATCATTTGAACTTCCTGCCAACTTCGTGCAGATAAACTTCCCGCCATGTACATTAAAACGCCTTGAACTTTTTCGGAATTTATCAGAAGTGTAATAGTTATTCCCGCACTGAATAAACTGCTGACGGCAACTCCCGCCAAAATTAATTTATTTCCGCGTCCAAGAATTAAAACTATCGTCATTGCTGTCATTGCTCCGATAAATCCAAACGGTACGACAGGCAAATTATAAATCAAGGCAACAATTCCGAATAATCCCGCACCGCTCGTCACTCCGATTATATGAGGATCTGCAAGACTGTTTTTTAATATGCTTTGAAGAATTGCTCCCGCCAATGATAAATTTATCCCCACCATTATTCCGAGAATAACTCTGGGCATTCTGATATTTGAATATATCTGCCTTCCGATTTCGTCATTAAAATTTATTTCTACCGAACCGATTCTCAAACTTAATTCTGTAACTACTATCAGAAGAATAATGCTAAAAAATATTTTCTTCATAAACTCACTACACAAAAAATTTATTAGGTAAAATTATAGCACAAAAAAATTTTTCTTGACATAAAAATATTTAAAGACTATAATAACGCCTGTTCACAACACGTGGGATTGTAGCTCAGTTGGTTAGAGTGCCTCGTTGACATCGAGGAGGTCACAGATTCGAGTTCTGTCAGTCCCACCATTTTTTATTTGCTCACTTAGCTCAGTTGGTAGAGCATCTCCGTCACATGGAGGAGGTCGGGGGTTCGAGTCTCTCAGTGAGCACCATGATTTTAGAAAGTAATGACGTCGCGGAATTTGCGGCGTTTTTTGATTTATAACAGGATTTTATCAAACAGCACAGAATATTCGTTAAAAATTTTTTGTTAAAGGAAGATATTTTTGCAGGAGAAAAATTTCAGTCGTTTTATGACTGTCGCAGTGATAATTTTTATTTTTGCGGTCATGTTGGCACTAAATAATTTAATGCCTCTTCATCGTGATGACTATGATTATTCAATGGTGTGGAAGGCTGGCGAGCATATCAATTCATTGTCGGACGTTTTTAATTCGACTTACAGACATTATTTTTTTCATGGCGGGAGATTTTTTTCTGTTTTCTGCCTGAATTTATTTTTGTGGCTTGGAAAAATTCCTTTCGACATTGTAAACGCATTATTTTTTGCGGTCTTGGTCGTGATGATTTATATTCATGCACGAAGAAATTTAAAATTTGAAAATGAGTTTGGAATTTTGGCGGCGGCGGGTTTATTGGCTTGGCTGTCCTTCCCGCATTTCGGAGAAGTTGCAATTTGGAAAAGCGGATCAACCGTTTATTTATGGTCGGCAATTCCCGTGATATTTTTTCTGCTCCCGTACAATTTGGAAATGGCAGGAACATGGAATTTATGGAACGGAAAAATTTTTGTTTGTGCGATGTTTCTGCTCGGAATAATTTCGGGCGGTTCTGTTGAAAATCTCGGAGTAACGGTGACAGTTTTGACGGCGGGAATTTCTTTCTACTGTCACCGAAAAAAAATCATGAAACTTTGGATGCCTGCGGGAGCGTTGGGAAGTTTAATCGGCTTGATAATTATGATTTCTGCACCGGGAAATTTTGTAAGATATGACGTGCAGAGTAACGGCAAGGGAATTTTGGCACACATCGGAAACCAATTTGCAGGAAACGGCGAAATGATTTTATATCTCCTGCCCGTAATTTTAATTTTGTATTGTGCTTTCAATCTGATGAAAATTTCTGCCGCGAAAAAAAGACGAATAACTTTTGCGTCAACTGAATTTAATTTCCCGAAGAGCAGCGGAATTTTACTGGGGCTGGCGATAATTTTTATAATTTCGTACTTCAACGACAGTTTTATAACTCGAATGATTCGCGATTTTTTCATGACGAATATTTTTCCAAATTTTAACGTGAGCGAAAAATTTTTGGAACGGTTCGACAATTTCATGATGAAATCGGAAGAAATGATAATTTATCTGCTGATAATTTTTTCGATTTATTTGCCGCTTAGAAATTCTTTGGGATTTGTCGGCACTGCTCAAAAAAGATTTACACTGAAAATAAGTTTCGGCGACATATTAAATTTATTTCCTCAAGTCCGCTACAGTTTATTTTTGTTTGCGTTGGCGATTTTCAATAATTTCGTTATGATTTTTGCACCGACATTTCCCGCCCGTGCAACTTTCAGTTCGGTTGTTATGATTTTGATAGGAACTTTGGCGATAATGCGACTGCCGATTGTCCATAAAAAACTTTATGAAGGATCGCCCGGGGTTATTTTAAAATTTGGTGCGTTTCTTTTGGGAAGTTTTACAATAATTTCTGCACTTGTGATAACTTATGAACTTCGACAAGAAAACGATTGGAGAGTTGCAGAAGTTGAAAAGGCGGCGGCTGAAGGTCGGGACGTTGTAACATTTCCGCCGATTGAATTAAAAAATCGTGCATTGCGTCATGTTTTCTTTGTGGATTTTGATAACGGAGTTACCCGCGACGGTTTATGCGAATTTTACAGAATTAAAAAAATTGAAGTTGAAGAAGAGAAATGAAAGAAAAAAATTTTACTCATCTGCATGTTCACACTGAATACAGTTTACTTGACGGTGCAGCGAGAATTTCCGAACTTCTCGACCGTGCCGAAAATTTTGGCATGACTTCGTTGGCGATAACGGATCATGGAACAATGTACGGAGTTATTGATTTTTACAAGGAGGCAGTTAAACGCGGAATAAAACCTATAATAGGCTGTGAGGTTTATGTTGCTCCCGATTCAAGATTTTCCCGCGACACTGTGGACGGAGTAAAATATTTTCATTTAATTTTGCTTGCCGAAAATAACGAGGGCTATAAAAATCTTGTAAAACTGGTTTCGCTTGCCGCAACCGAAGGATTTTATTATAAGCCGAGAATAGACAAAGAAATTTTGAAAAAATATCACGGCGGTTTAATTGCCTTGAGTGCATGTACTGCCGGAGAAATTCCGCACGCAATTTTACAAGATAATTTTTCTCATGCCGAAGAACTTGCCAAAGAGTATTTAGAAATTTTCGGAAGAGAAAATTTTTTTTTGGAAATTCAAAATCATGGGCTTGACGAAGAAAAAAAAGTTCGCGACGCTTTAAGAAAAATTTCCGATAAATTAAAAATTCCGCTTGTTGCAACAAATGATGTTCACTATGTAAAAAAAGATGACAACGAAGCCCATGACATTTTGCTTTGTATTCAGATGAATAAAACTGTTGACGACAAAAAACGCCTGAGATTTTCTTCCGACGATTATTTTTTGAAGTCCGCTGAAGAAATGAGAGAAATTTTTTCTGATTTTCCTGACGCTTGCGAAAATACTTTGAAAATTGCCGAGCGTTGCAACGTGAATTTTGAGTTCGGAAAAATTCAAATGCCTGTTTATCCTCTTCCCGAAAATTATTCTGACGAAAAAATTTTTCTGCACGATTTATGCTACAAAAAAATTTCCGAACGCTACGAAAATATCACTGATGAAATTAAATCCCGTCTTGATTACGAGTTGGAAATTATAAATCGTATGGGCTATGACGGATATTTTTTAATTGTCTGGGATTTTATAAATTTTGCAAGAAAAAATAAAATTCCTGTCGGTCCCGGCAGAGGTTCGGCGGCTGGGAGTATTGTCGCTTATATTTTGGGAATAACTTCACTTGATCCGCTGAAATTTAATTTGCTTTTTGAAAGGTTTTTAAATCCCGAAAGAGTTACGATGCCTGACATTGATATTGACTTTTGCTACATTCGTCGCGAAGAAGTTATTGAGTATGTCAAAAAAATTTATGGAGAAGATCACGTCGCTCAAATTGTAACTTTCGGAACTATGGCTGCAAAAGCTGTGATTCGTGATGTTGTTCGTGCGTTGAATATTCCCTACGCTGAAGGCTCAAGAATTATTGACATGCTTCCCAACGAATTAAAATTTACTCTTGACGACGCTTTAAAAAAATCCAAAGAACTGAAAAGCGAATATGAAAATAATTCCACCGTCAAAAAAATTATCGACCTTGCGAAAAAATTAGAGGGCATGCCTCGTCATTCTTCAGTACATGCGGCGGGAGTTGTTATCTCGAAAAATCCTTTGACTGATTATGTTCCCGTCCAAATTTCAAATGATACTCTGGTCACTCAATACGACAAAGATAAAATTGAAGAACTCGGACTTTTGAAAATGGATTTTCTCGGGCTGAGAACTTTAACGATTATGGAGGAAACTGTCGAAAATATAAAAAAATTTCACGGCATTGAAATTGATATTGAAAAAATTCCGCTCGAAGATGAAAAGACTGCAGAAATTTTATCATCTGGAAAGACGGGAGCAGTTTTTCAAATGGAATCTGCGGGCATGATAAAAATGATAAAAGATTTAAAGCCGAAAAATTTTTTTGATTTAATTCCGACAGTTGCACTATACAGACCGGGACCGCTCTCCAGCGGAATGGTTGCGGATTTTATCGACGGAAAACACGGAATAAAAAAGCCGACTTACCTGCACCCGAAACTTGAACCGATTTTAAAAGAAACTTTCGGAGTCATCTTATATCAGGAACAAGTCATGCAGATTGTTCAGACTTTGGCGGGATTTTCTTTGGGACAGGCTGACATTTTGCGACGGGCAATGGGAAAAAAGAAAGCCGAAATTTTGCTTGCACAGAAAGAAAATTTTTTGAAGGGTTGCGAACAAAATAAAATTTCAAAATCTTTGGCGGAAAAAATTTTTGACTTGCTGAAAAATTTTGCTGATTACGGTTTTAATAAATCTCATTCGGCGGCTTACGGTTTTCTTGCTTGGCAGACGGCTTATTTAAAGGCAAATTATCCTAAAGAGTACATGGCGGCGATTATGTCCAGTGTTATGGATAATGATAAAGTTTTCGCCTATGTCGAACTTACTCGGAGCATGGGAATTGAAGTTTTGAAACCCGATATAAATTTGAGCGGCGTACATTTCACAGTCGAAAATAATTCTATAAGGTTCGCACTTTCAGCGATAAAAAATTTGGGCGAACATGTCATAAAAAAAGTTGTGGAAATTCGCGAACGTGACGGAAAATTTTTATCACTTGCAGATTTTTGCGGCAGAGTTGATTTAAAAGATTTTACAAAAAAATCTCTCGAAAATTTAATAAAATGCGGGGCTTTTGACAGCATCGACAAAAGGCGGACTGCTGTTCTTGAGTCGCTCGACTCAGCATTTCATGAAGGACGCAGAAAAAAATCTGAAATGGAAAGCGGGCAAATCGGACTTTTCGGAGATGAAGAAATTCAAGAAAGTTCCTACAAAGTTCCCGATATTCCGGAACGTCCCAAAAATGAAATTCTTGCTTGGGAAAAAGAAACTTTGGGATTTTATTTGTCAGGTCACCCGCTCGACGCATATTCAGAAAAAATTTTAAATCTCACAAGTTTGAAAAATATTTCGGAAGGAAAAATAGCGAACGGAAAAAAAATTAAAGTCGGCGGAATTATTTCAAGCGTCAAGAGATTTGTCACAAAAAAAGGCGATATGATGTCATTTATCACGCTGGAAGATTTTTCGGAAAGTATAAAAGTCACGATTTTTCCGCAGGTTTTCAGTCAGTGCATGAATTTAATTGTTCCCGACGAAATTATTGTTGTTGAAGGAAAAACAGATTTTGGCGAAGTAAACCAAATTTTGGCTGACAAAGTTACTTCGGCTGAAAATTATCTTCCGGATTTTTATTTGACGATTCCCGCCGAACTTGAAAATAATTCGACTTTTGAAGAACTGAAAAAAATTTTTTTGGAAAATCAGGGAGAATGTTCTGTTTATTTGAACAGGTTGAGAAAATGGAAAAAACTCGGAAACGATAAAAAAATTTCTTACAACAAAAAAATTTTGGAGCAGTTAAAAAATTTGCTCGGCAATAAAAATGTAAAAATTTATTGAATTTTAATGACTCATTTTTAATTCAAAATTTTCATAAGCGTCAATAATTCTTGAAACAACTTCATGGCGTACAACATCTTCAGAATCAAGTTTACAAATTCCGATTCCTTTCACTCCGTTTAAAATTTCCAACGCCTCAGAAAGTCCCGATTTTGTTCCGCGTGGCAAATCAATTTGGCTTAAATCTCCCGTAATAACCATTCTTGAATTAAAACCCAGACGAGTTAAGAACATTTTCATTTGCATGCCTGTTGTATTTTGTGCCTCATCAAGAATTATAAAAGCGTCGCTCAAAGTTCTTCCACGCATATAAGCAAGCGGAGCAATTTCAATCACTCCACGCCCCACAAATTTTTGATACATATCGAATCCCAAAATTTCCTGCAGAGCGTCATAAAGCGGACGAAGATAAGGATCAACTTTTTCTTGTAAATCGCCCGGCAAAAATCCTAATTTTTCTCCCGCTTCGACTGCAGGACGAGTTAAAATAATTTTTTTAACTTCCCGCACTCTGAAATAATAAGCCGCCATCGCCACAGCCAAAAAAGTTTTTCCGGTACCTGCAGGACCTACACCGAAAGTTATAAAATTATTTTTCATAGCGTCAATATAATCTTGCTGACCTAAACTTTTTGCATGAATATGCGTGCCTTTTGCAGTGACAATTAAAGTTTCGCCAAAAAGTTTGTGCATTTCTTTTGCTTTGTTGACTTTAACAAGTTTGACAGCAGAAATAACATCTTCCATTTGCAAAACACTTCCGCCTTGATGAAGTTTTTGAAGTTCGCGGATAACATTTTCGGCTTTTTCGACTTCAGAAAAATCTCCCTGCAATTCAATAAAATTTCCTCTGCTGATAATTCGGCAGTTAAATTTTTTGTCGATAATCTGCAAAAATTCGTCGCGATCTCCCAAAACTGCACGAATCTCATCAAAATTTTTAAACTCAATTTTTTTTGTCGTCAATTTTTGTAATTCCTTCTTCCTTTGTTTTTTAAATTTTTCCGAAACTTTCCAGCCAGACAATCAAAACAGAAATATCAGCGGGAGAAACTCCTGAAATTCTGCTTGCCTGTCCGATTGAATGAGGGCGAATTTCTGAAAGTTTTTCTCTTGCCTCAACTCTCAAATTTTGCATGGAATTATAATCAATGTCGGCAGGAATAATTTTTGATTCGAGCTTGTCGAGTTTTTCGGCAAGTTCTTTTTGTTTTTGAATATAACCCGAATAAAAAAGAGAAATTTCAACTTGTTTTGCTGATTGCTCTGAAATTTTCGGCAGTTCAAAAATTTTTTCCAACATTTCATAAGTAACATTCGGACGACGCATAATTTCAGCAAGTGCCATTGTATTATGAATTTCTCCTATACCTGCCGCAGAAAGTTTTTGATTTATTTCCGCACTTGGAGTAATAATAATTTCGTTGAGTTTTTCGGTCGCCGATTTAATTTCAAAACTTTTCTGCTCAAATTTTTTTGTTCGTTCGTCAGATGCCAGACCGATTTTTATTGCGTAAGGAGTTAATCTCAAATCTGCATTATCCTGACGAAGTAACAGGCGATATTCTGCACGGGAAGTCATCATTCTGTAAGGCTCATTCGTTCCCTTTGTAACTAAATCATCAATCAAAACTCCAATATAACCTTCGGAACGTTTCAAAATTAACGGTTCAGTTTTTTTCACGAAAGCCGCCGCATTTATTCCCGCAATAAGTCCTTGAGCCGCCGCCTCTTCATAACCTGAAGTGCCGTTTGATTGTCCCGCCGAAAAAAATCCCGAAATATTTTTAAATTCCAAAGTCGGCTTTAACTGCAACGGGTCTATACAATCATATTCAATCGCGTAACCGTGACGCATGATTCTTGCATTTTCCAGACCGGGTATTGTGTGCAGAAAATCAATTTGAACATCGGCGGGCATACTCGTAGACATTCCCTGAACATAATATTCTTGAGTGTTCAAACCTTCCGGCTCTAAAAAAAGTTGATGGCGGTCTTTATCGGGAAAACGAATAATTTTTGACTCAATAGACGGACAATAACGCGGACCGATTCCCTCAATAACTCCGTTTGCCATTGGAGCTCTGTGAAGATTTTTTCTTAAAATTTCATGAGTTCTTTCGTTCGTGTAAGTCAGATAACAGCAAATTTTATTGTCAACAGGAGTATCAGTCATGAAAGAAAAATTCTGCATGCCTTCGTCGCCACGTTGAATCTCCATTTTGTCAAAATCAACAGTCCGCCCGTCAACTCGTGCAGGTGTTCCCGTTTTAAATCTCATGAGTTTTACGCCAAGATTTTTTAAAGAACTTGAAAGATTTATCGCGGCTCTTTGACCGTTGGGACCGCCGTCAAAAATACTTTCGCCGATGATAATTCTTCCGCTCAAATAAGTTCCCGACGCTAAAATTACAGCGTCCGTCAAAAAAGTTTCTCCGGTTTCACAAGTAACGCCTTTGATTTTATTTTCTTCCGTCAAAATTTCTTCAATCAAAAGTTGTTTCAAGTCGAGATTTTCAGTATTTTCGCAAACTGATTTCATTGCGGCTTGATAAATTTTTTTGTCGGCTTGAGCTCTTAAAGCCTGAACCGCAAAACCTTTTCCGGTGTTCAAAGTTCTGAACTGAATACAAGTTTTATCTGCGGCAATTCCCATTTCTCCGCCGAGTGCGTCAATTTCTCTGACGAGGTGACCTTTTGCAGGACCTCCGATTGAAGGATTACATGGCATCATCGCCAAATTTTCCAGAGATAAAGTTGTCAGCAAAGTTTTACAGCCGAGTCGAGCCGCACTTAAAGCCGCCTCAATTCCTGCGTGACCTGCTCCAATTACAATTACATCATATTTATCGGCAACAAACATTTTTTCACTTCCCAATACAAAATTTAGAAAATATTTCATTGATAACATCTTCCGTGACAGATTCGCCGGTAATTTCGCTTAAAAGTTCCAACGCCGCCCGCAAGTCAATCGAAATAAAATCTATACCAAAATTATTTTCTGCAGTTTTTTCAGCTTCCTGCAAATGTTTCAAACTTCTGCGGAGTAAGTCGGCTTCTCTTTCGTCGCGGACAAAAATATTTTCTGCGTCGATATTTCCGACACGATTTATAATTTCATCAAAAACTTTTTCAAAACCTTCGCCCGTTTTTGTGGAAACAGAAAAAATTTTTTCGTTTGTGAAATGTTTTATTTGTTCTTCAGTCAAAATTTGCGGAAGGTCTGATTTTGTCAGCAGAATGACAGCATTTTTATTTTCAATCAGTTTAAAAATTTCTTCATCCTCTTCAGAAAGATTTTTTGAGCCGTCAAAAAGTGCGAGAATCAATTCGGCAGTTTCCGCAAAATTTTTTGCCTTGTCGATTCCGATTTTTTCAACAATATTTTCAGAATTTCTTATTCCCGCCGTGTCGATAATTTTCAGAGGAACGCCGCGAATATTTATAAATTCTTCGATACTGTCGCGAGTAGTGCCGGGAATTTCGGTAACAATAGCCCTGTCAGTTTCTGCAAGAAAATTTAACAAGCTGGACTTTCCGACGTTAGGTTTTCCGATAATCGCAGTTTCTAAACCTTCACGCAAAATTTTTCCGCTGTTTTTATTTTTGAGAAAGTTAGAAATTTTTTCAATCTGAACAAAAATTTTTTTGCGAATGTCATCAGTAAAAATTTCATCAACATCATCTTCGGGAAAATCAATAACCGCCTCAATATGTGCAAGTACTTCCAAAATTTCCGAACGGATTTCACGAATTTTTTTTGAAGTTTTTCCTGCAAGTCGATTTTGTGCCGCGTCCAAAGCCGTTGAAGTTTTCGCCTGAATAATATCCAAGACCGCTTGAGCCTGTGACAAGTCAATTCTTCCGTTTAAAAATGCCCGCTTTGTAAATTCTCCACGTTCCGCAAGTCTTGCTCCCGATTCCAAAGTTAATTTTAAAATTTCTCGCAAAACAACACTTCCGCCATGACTTTGAATTTCAACAACATTTTCTTTGGTGTAAGATTTCGGCGAACGCATTATCAAAAGAATAACTTCATCAATAATTTTTCCGTCAAAATTTTTTATGTGACCGAAAATAATTTTTCTGTCTGAAAAATCGGCTAAGGATTTTTTATTTGCGGGAAAAAAAATTTTGTCAGCAATTTCGATGGAATTTTCTCCACTGATTCTTATAATACCGACTCCCGAATTTCCCGGAGCCGTTGCAATTGCACAAATAGTATCTTCGTTTTTCAAATTATCACCCCGAAGAAATTATACAATATTTTTGCAAAAGAAAAACTCCCCCGCCAAAATTTTTGACATTAGGGAGTTTTCTTTTTGTATATTCAAATTATTTAGTTGGCTTTTTAAAATTTTAAACTGTGAGAGATGTTTCTGTGGAAGATGTTTCATCTGTTGCAGAATCGCTTGTTGCAGCAGTGCCGTCAGCTTTCAATTCATAAACATGACCGATATTGGCAACGTCAACTTGATGAGTTTTGCCTTCCGCATCTTCAACAGTGATTCTTGTAGTACCGTCAGCAACTGTAACGCCGGTAATAACTCCGCTGAAGTTCTCTTTATTTGTAACCGGATTGCCTTCTTCGTCAGCTGTGTTAATAGTTTCAATCCAGTCAACGCCTTTTCCGATCATGTTGCTAAGCTGTCCGACAAGAACAGAAGTATCAATATTTGTGACAAGAGTATTGATTTTTTCAAGAGAACTGGCAACATTATTCATCTGCTCCAGAGAACTGAACTGTGCCATTTCTGCAACAAATTCGCTGTTGTCCTGAGGTTCAAGCGGATCCTGATAACGAAGTTGAGTAACAAGGAGTTGCAAAAAAGCGTCCTTATCCATTTCATTTTTGAGAGTATCTTTTTTCTGTGTATCTGCGTAGGCATCGGCATTGTAAGTTACGCCGTCAACAGTTATGGTATTAAGAGAACTGGCCATTTAAATAACCTCCATTGAGTTTGGAATTTTATCAAAACTATACTTTATAGTCAACGCCTTCAGAGGAATCAGAATTATTTACGGGCTGTGTTGCGTCCACTTTTTCATCAAATTTTGAAAAGTCAATTCTGCCTCTGCGAGAATTTTGCTGTTGATTCTGCTGCCAAGCCTGCTGACCTTTGCCGTTCATCAAACCTCCGTCAGACAGTCCCGCATAAACTTCAACGTTTTCGACCTTCAAGCCTTGATCGCTGAGTTCCTGTTTAAGTTGGACAAGAGAATTTTCGATAGCCGCCCTGACTTGTGCGTTATCGCTGTAGAAAGCCGCGTTTAATGCTCCGCTTTGACTGACTGTAATTTTTAAAGTCATTGATCCGAGATGTTCGGGCTTAAGATTTATAACCATTTCGGTATTTTCTGCCCTGCGAATCATTCTGGCTTGTTCTACAATCTGTTTGGGGATATTAAAATCTTCGGTTGTATTCTGGGCATTTTCAGGAGTTTGAGTTTGCGAAGTCTGCTGAACAGTTGAAGAATTATCATTTGTCGAAGAAATATGAGCCGTGAAACTTTCTCCGCCCGTTGAAAAATTCTGCTGACCTTGAACTTCTATTTCAGTGTTTTGATTAAAATTTTGCTGAAAATTTTGACTGTCATTCTGCTGTTCAAACTGTTTCGGTATTTGTTGAACAGGAATATTTTGAAAAGTCGGCTGATTTTCTTCAATCTGCAAATTCATTTCGTTCACATTTGAAGAAACTTGATTTTGATGAAGAGGTTTAACTTCAACTTGCGACTGAACAGAATTTACAACGGGAGAAATTTCCTGTGCAAACTGTGCGGACTGTGAACTTTCAACTTGAATCTGCTGTTGATTCAGATTTAAATTCTGATTCTGATTCGGAACTTCAACTTGAACCTGTTGAGGATTCAAATTCAAATTTTGTTGCTGTGGAGTTTGAACTTGTACTTGTTGAGGATTCAAATTTAAATTTTGTTGCTGTGGAGTTTGAACCTCAACTTGCTGAGGATTCAAATTTAAATTTTGTTGAGAAGTTTGAACCTGCACTTGTTGAGGATTCAAATTTAAATTTTGTTGCTGTGGAGTTTGAACCTGCACTTGCTGAGGATTCAAATTTAAATTTTGTTGCTGTGGAGTTTGAACCTGCACTTGCTGCGGATTCAAATTTTGTTGCTGTGGAGTTTGAACCTGCACTTGCTGC
>JAFZMV010000125.1 GCA_017553205.1 Selenomonadaceae bacterium
GAAAAATATTCATTCAGGTGATTTGCCTCATACCGAAAAGCAACTTGAAAAAAAGACCAAAAATTTTATGAATAGTATTGCTCATCAGCCTGAAAAAATTTCAAATTTATTTTTGCACGAAAAATTGTTTTTCATGAAATCTTCTTTCGTTGCTTAATTTTTTGTATCTTTAATCGTCGGAGTAATAATAATTTTATCTTATTTTCTTTACTTTGTCACTTTGTAGACACTCCCTAAGAATCAGATTAGGGAAATGGTGGCTATTATCCTAATTTCTTTGTATCATTCTGTTAAGCGTTTCATACAGGCGTTCCGGTTCTACCGGCTTTGAGAGATGCGCGTTCATTCCTGCCTGCAGGGACTGCTGCACGTCTTCCTCAAAGGCGTTTGCGGTCATGGCGATGACAGGGATGCTCTTTGCGTCAGGTCTGTTCATAGAACGAATTGTGCGCGTAGCCTCCAGACCATCCATTACAGGCATACGGATATCCATAAGGATAGCGTCGTAGTATCCTGCAAGGTGTTCCGAGAACATTTGTACGGCGATTTGCCCATTCTTTGCTCTCTCCGAGCGGATTTGCCACATCTCCAACAAAGCAATCAGTATCTCTGCATTGACATCCATATCCTCCGCTATCAGCACCATGCTGCCTTCAATTCCTGTAGATGCCGGAGGTTCTTCTTCATCTTTTTGCTCTGCTACATTCTCCCGCTGAGACATGATGTCCCTCACACATTGGGTCAAAGTGTCGGCAAACAACGGCTTGTACAAGACGGCATCCACTCCGGCTTGGATTGCCTTCTCTCGCACATCCTCCCAGTCATAGTCGGTAAGCAGGATTTTCATAGTCTCGTCGCCCACGATGTCGCGCAGCTTCTTTGTGAAAGTAATGCCGTCCATGCCCGGCATCTCAAAGTCCGTCAAAATCAGTTGATATGTTTCGCCATTCGCTCTGCGGATCATTTCCAATCCCTCTTTGCCACTTGCAGCGACATCTGTACGTATCCCGACGGTTTCCGCTATCAGCTGTGCGTGTTCACGAGTCACCGGTTCATCATCTACCACCAGCGCATGCATTCCGACCAACAGCGTCTCGTCATGATTCTCATGAATGCTGTATTCAGCGGCCTTCAGCGTCACTGTGACCGTAAAGGTAGTGCCCACACCCTTTTCGCTGTCTACCTTGATGTCTCCGTTCATCATAGTAACGATATTTTTGGCGAGCGCCATGCCAAGGCCGGTGCTACCGTATTGATTTTCGGTTCCTTCGTTTTCCTGCGAGAACGTCTCAAATATTTTTGGGATATACTCCTTGCTCATGCCGATTCCGGTATCACTGATAATGAAAGAAAGAGTACGATGTTTCTCGAAAGAGTTTGTCTGCTCTACTGTAAGGGTGACCGAGCCGGGTGCCGGCGTGAATTTTACGGCATTACCCAAAATGTTGATTAGTACCTGTTTGAGCTTCATTTTGTCGCCTATATAGTACTCCTCAGTTTTCCCAATGATTATGCATTCGTAGTGCAGTTTTTGATCCGCGCATTGCCCGCTTACCATCACATTGACCTGTTCGAGGAATTCTCGGAAACTGAACTCCTCATCCTTGATTTCCATACGCCCGGATTCGATGCGACTCATATCCAGGATGTCGTTGATGATGCCCAACAGATGATTGGCGCTGGCTCCGATCTTTTCAAGCTGTTCTCTGATGTGAGGCTTGAGATTCGGGTCGTTCAGGGCGATGTGGTTAAGACCGATGATGGCGTTCATGGGCGTGCGTATCTCATGACTCATGTTAGACAAGAAACTCGTCTTGGCACGGTTCGCGTGCTCCGCCCTATCCAAGGCTTCCTTAAGCATCTGCCGTTGGCTTTCCTCTGCACGCACGCTTTCCTCAATGTCGTAGATACCCAATAGTATCCAACGGGACCCCGCACAGATGCCGAATGGAACGATTTTTAACTGATAGGTCGTGCTGTCCCCCGCCTTATTCATAAGCCTAAAATTGTGGTACAGAACATGGTTCTGCATCACGTGCTGCCTAATACTCGCAATGTTTACACGAGCGTGAAAAGATTCATATTCATCTTCGTTCATGTGGGTGAGCCGATCGATAAAAGCGTTGAGGGAACGATATGTATATAGCTCCGGGCAACGCACCTTATAGCTGTCATTTGCACGGACCACCGCAAAGGTGTCGCGGTCTATATCCGAGCGGATCAAAACATCATAATCGTCCGTCATGGCGCTGAGCATCAACTGCTGCCGCTCCTCGCGCTGCTTACCCAGCTGGTTTACCACAAAAGACGACACCGCCTGCAAAACCAGTAGCGTATTGGTATTAGCTCGGGGATTGTCCACGCCGAGAAAACCGACAATATCGCCGCCAAGTCGCAGAGGAGCAGCCATCAGCGACTGGATATCCTGCATCGCGAGAATCTTATACTCGTCCGAATCGTGGTCTAGCTCGCCATCGGTAGAATTGATGTAGAATTCGCCGTGGGCTTCAAACTGCACAATCCAGCGATCCACAATTGCTATATCAAGGTTTTGCAACTTTGAGATTTCTGCTTCAATGCCCTCGGCGCACCACTCATAGGTGTTGCTCAACCGCCGGGCTTCCCGGTCAAACTCAAAAATATAGGAGCGATCCGCACTGTAAAACGATGCAACCAGGTTAAGCAGTTTGTTTAGAATGATATCATGGTCTTCGTTCTTGCGCAAAATGGTGATGCAGTCCATCAAGAGGTCATTTATTATGATTTTTTGTCGATCCAGTTCCTCCAATTCAGTAATCTTACCTTTTGTATTGGCTGCAAGCTGTTTGAATGTGCGTGTCAGGATACCGATTTCGTCGTCATTATCATATTCCAGTGAAAAATCATAATTACCTTTATCCACCTGCTTTGCAGCTTCTGTAAGATCACGAAGTGGCTTCGTAATTTGATCTGTAGAGCGTATCATGACTATGATTCCAATCCCCAGAATAGCAGGCAGTATAATAATGATAATCCAGATCATGCCCATCCATCCGCTGTTGATCTCGGACTCCGGTGCACAAACATACAGCCGCATGCCGTTGCTCAGCGGAATCCAGACTGCTTCCTTCTCCACTCCCTCATAGTTATACCGTACATGATTGCTGCCTATGAACTGCTCAGGCTTATATATTGCTGTTGTTTCCAGATTTAGTTGCCCAGAATCCAACTGTGGGTGATAAAAAACATTTGCGTTTTCATCAAGGATAAATGCATATCCGTTCTCAAAGATCGAGATGTTTTCCAATTCATTTTTTAACATCTCATAATCTATTTCAATGCCGATCACTCCGACAAACCGGTCATTCCAGTAAACGGGTACATTATAAGAGATTACCCGGGCACCAAGATTTTCCGTGTAATATGGAGAAAGCCATGTTCCTTCGCCGGTTGCCTTAGGGACAGTAAACCAGACAAGCGCAGACGTATCGCTGGTATCATACTGGGTGATATCTGTTACTTCGTGTTCTATAAAACCTTCTCCAGCCTGATATACATACCAAAATCCCTTTACGTCTTCAGATATCTCCGGATCTATCCTAAAATAGTAGGTAAGTACTCCATTCGTATTGTGAGCGATCTGTCCGAACAGATTACGGGTACGCTCAACATTGCTACCCAGGTCTTCAAACGGCATGCCTTTAAAGCTGGCCGATACCAGCATTGACACTGCCTGAACGGAGTGTTCTACGCTTTCAAAATACTGCTCCAGATTCATTGCACCTGTTGTGGCAGTTAAATGAAGCATTTGGTCCGCGTCGTCTCTGCCCAGATTCTTGATTGAAATAACGCCAATAGCAGTAGCAATGCTCAGAGTAATCAGTATTACACTAACAACTGTAAGAATGAATTTATTTCGAATAGAATGCATCTGAGGTGTCCCTTCTTCATGCCAGTTTCTTGCATCCAATGCCATTAATTTTAGAAACCGTATTTTCAACCACTTTCTCTGTGCCGTCCTTCAACCGTATGCATACAAAGCGGGCGGCATGAATTCTGCGGTACTCGCCGATATTGGAGACATCGATCATCAGGTCGATCTCACTGTCAATCAGCATCTGAAGCAACTTCGGCCAGCTTCCCTCGACATACTCGTAGTTCCAACCGCTATAGGCGCCACTCTTCTGCCGGTATTCATAGGCGTAGCCCGAGCGGCGACCAAATTCGTCCATCTGGTTTAATGGTGATTCATACCAGCCCACACGCACAGTCTTGGCATTTTCCTGAGCGTGGGCAGTGAATGACAGTATAAAAACAGACGACAAGATAAGACACACCAAAAAAGCTTCAAATCTTCTTACAACAATGAATGTAAAATTTTTCAACACATCTCATCATTCCGTTTCGCATAAGAAATAAGACGATATATTTTTATCTGAAGAGAGGGTATTTGAGGATTTCGTCTTTTTCATATTATACACTGAAATAGTGTATCCCGCAAATTAGTCACAAAATAACCCCAGCGACTAAAGTCGCTAGCTTGGGGAGTGAAAGTTGTCAAACGGACTGCAGAGCCTTACTCAAAATATTTTTTGCAGCGTTTACATCTCTTATATGATGAGTTCTATATTTTGGGCAAAGCCATTCGCAATCTTTCAATGTAAGTTTATTTTCACCGCTCATAACGTGATCACAAGTCGAGCAAGTTTGCGTTGTATTTTTCGGGTCAACCGTTATAAAAATTCTGCCGTAAAGTTTGGTTTTATATTCCAATTTATTACGCCGACGATCATACTGAAAAAATTTCAAATTTGTTTCTCCAAAAAAATTTGTCCTTTATCGAAAGTTGCTTTGTCACTTGATTTTTGTGTCTTTATTCGTCGAAGTAATACTTTGAAGAATATTTTTTTCCATAAAACAAAAATTTGTGGTAGAATTCAAAACAAAAATTTTTTTAGTACAGAAAGGAAATTTAAAATGGCAGAAAACAAAGACAAAAAACCGTCAGTCTGGAGCAAGTACACCGACTCCGACAAAATCGAACTCGAAAAACTCAACGCAGGTTACATAAATTTTTTGAGTACCTGCAAAACCGAACGCGAATCAGTTTCTTTTGCTGTTGAAGAGGCAAAAAAATTTGGCTACAAAAATCTTGAAGATGTTATCAAAGGCGGACAAAATTTGAACGTCGGCGACAAAGTTTATTATCCTTTCATGAAAAAATCTCTCGTGATGTTTCAAATTGGAACCGAACCGATTGAAAACGGCTTGAAAATTTTGGGAGCTCATGTCGATACTTGTCGCCTTGACATTAAACAGAATCCTTTGTACGAAGATGGCGGACTTGCTTACCTTGATACTCATTATTACGGCGGAATAAAAAAATATCAGTGGGTTACAATTCCGCTTGCAATGCATGGAGTTGTTGTAAAAAAATCGGGAGAAGTTTTAGAAATTAAAATCGGCGAAGATGAAAACGATCCTGTTTTTTGCGTGACAGATTTATTGATTCATCTTTCACAGGAACAAATGAAAAAAGATGCGACAAAAGTTGTCACTGGAGAAAATTTAGATATTCTTGTCGGAAATTATCCGCTTAAAGACGGCGAAAAAGAATCTGTTAAGGCGGGAGTTTTAAAACTTCTCAAAGAAAAATATCAGATTGATGAAGAAGATTTTTTGTCAGCTGAACTTGCTTTGGTTCCTGCAGGAAAAGCTCGCGAACTCGGTTTTGATAAAAGCATGATTTTGGGTTACGGACAAGATGACAGAGTTTGTGCTTATACTTCTTTAGTTGCGATGTTGGAAATTGCCGACAAAAATATTGATAAAACTGCCTGCTGTTTGCTTGTCGATAAAGAAGAAATCGGAAGTTACGGAGCAACGGGCATGAAATCAAAATTTTTTGAAAATGCTCTTGCTGAAGTCATGAACGCCTGCGGACAATATTCTGAAATAAAACTTCGTCGTGCTTTACAAAATTCTTTTATGTTGAGCAGTGATGTTTCAAGTGCTTATGACGCTCTTTATGCAAGTTCCTACGACAAAAAAAATGTTGCTTATCTCGGCAAAGGCATGGTCTTTAATAAATTTACGGGAAGTCGCGGAAAATCCGGTTCAAGTGAAGCTAATGCAGAATACGTCGGAAAACTTCGCGAAGTTCTCGACAAAAATAATGTTGCTTATCAATTTTCTGAACTCGGCAAAGTTGATTTGGGTGGCGGCGGAACTATCGCATATATCATGGCGATTTACGGAATGGAAGTTATTGACAGCGGAGTTGCAGTTTTGAGCATGCATGCTCCTTGGGAGGCAACCAGCAAAATTGACGTTTACGAAACTAAGAAAGGTTACGCGGCTTTTTTGAAAGACATTTAAATTTTTTATTTTAGAGGAGTTAAGCTGATGAAAATAAAAAATTTTACCATAAACAGCGTTGATCAAGTCATTGCAAAAATTGTCGGAGAAGTTTTGCGAGCTTTTCATGTTGAAGTTGTAACGAGTGCTGAAGAAACTGCGGATTTTGATAAATTTGAAATTTTTAACGAAACAAAATATGAACGCGTGACAACTCGTTTGATTGTAGAAAAAGACGGAGTGAAAAAAAGTTTTAAATCCGCAGAAAATATTCGTCCCGAAGAAAGACGCGACGCAGAAATTCACAGGCTTATCAAAAAAAATCTCTACAAAATTTTGACGGAAGATTTTAAATTTCAGCCTGTTCCTTACGGAATTATGCATGGAGTTCGTCCGACAAAAATTATTCATCGCTGGATTAGTCAAGGTTTTGGCCTGACAAGTCATGGAATTTTTGACCGCGATAAAATTGCCGGCAGACTTCGTGAAGATTATTTGACGAATTACGAAAAATCAAAACTTTTAACAGAAGTTTCTATCAGACAAATTCCGATTTTAAATTCTTCGGACGAAAAAACTGTTTCGATTTATGTAGGAATACCTTTCTGCACGAC
This sequence comes from Selenomonadaceae bacterium, assembly GCA_017553205.1. GTDB lineage: Bacteria > Bacillota > Negativicutes > Selenomonadales > Selenomonadaceae > Quinella. The sequence goes on from JAFZMV010000125.1 coordinate 6,951, forward strand.
GCGTTGTCTTTATTGTTCTTTCCCGTCAAATATTTTGCCCGACGACGAAGAAAAAATTTCCGAATTCATGGAAGTTTTGTATAAGGATATTGATGCCGCAAAAGCCGATATAGAAAAATATAATTTTAAAGTTCAAAATATTTATATCGGCGGCGGCACTCCTACCGCTCTTCCCGAAAAATTTTTTTACGAAATGATGAAAAAAGTTTTTACTGCTTTTTACTCGGACAGCGTCAAAGAATTTACTGTTGAGTGCGGACGACCTGACACAATCACTTCAGAAAAAGTTTCTATAATGAAAACATATTCCGTTACAAGAGTCAGTGTCAATCCGCAGACAATGCAACAAAAAACTTTGGATTTTATCGGCAGACAGCACACTCCCGAACAAATAATTTCTGCTTTCAAAAAAGTTCGTGCAGGCGGAAAATTTAAAATCAATATGGATTTAATTTTAGGTTTGCCCGGCGAAAAAAATATTGATGTCATTGACAGCTTAAAACAAATTCTTGCACTTGATCCCGATGATATAACTTTGCATGCTCTGGCTTTAAAACGCGGCTCAAAATTACAAACTCAACTTTCTGACAAAATAAAAAGTCTTGAAGATTTTAATTTGCCGAGCGATGAAGATGTCAGAAAAACTGCGGATATTGCCGAAAAAATTCTCCGCAAAAAAAATTATCTGCCGTATTATTTATACAGACAGGGTTATATCAGCGGACAAATTGAAAATATCGGCTGGTGCAAAAATGGTGCGGAAGGTATTTACAATATCCAAATTATTGGAGAACAGCAAATTATTTTGGGAATCGGTGCGGCGGCATCAACAAAAGTTCCCGACAAAAAAAATAATCGTCTGCAGTCTGTTTTTCATGCAAAAGATTTAAGTACTTATCTCCGCGACGCTGATAAATATATTGAAAATCGTTCAAAACTCTTGGCTGAAGTTCTTGATAAATACGAATAAAAATTTTTGAAAATTTTTTACTCTGCCGACAAAATTTTATTTTAAATTTTTTGTCGGATATTTTTATGCGGAAAAATTTTTCTGTAACCTTTAAGAAAGGCGTTGATTTTAATATGAGCAGTTTAGAAGTGGGAATAGTTGGTCTTCCGAATGTCGGAAAGTCAACTTTGTTTAATGCAATTACAAAAGCCGGAGCAGAGGCGGCAAATTATCCTTTCTGCACGATTGAGCCGAATGTTGGAATTGTTGCCGTACCTGATGAGCGTTTAAATATTTTGACGAAAATGTATAATTCCAAAAAAACTACTCCCGCGACAGTTCGTTTTGTGGATATTGCGGGATTGGTCAAAGGTGCGTCTAAGGGCGAAGGACTTGGAAATAAATTTTTGGAACATATCAGACAAGTTGACGCGATTGCCCATGTTGTTCGTTGTTTTGAAGATGAAAATATCACGCACGTTTCAAATAAAATAAATCCTCTTCAAGATATTGAAACTATTCAAACTGAACTTTGTTTGGCTGATTTGGATATTGTTGAAAAACGTTTGGAAAAGTTGACGAAAATTTTAAAATCAGGGAACAAAGACGCAAAAATTGAAAATGAAATTTTGCAGAAAATAAAAAATGCTCTCGACGAAGGAAAAACTGCAAGAAGTTTAAATTTGACTGACGACGAACTTTTTATAATTCGTGAAACAAATTTATTGACACTCAAGCCGACTTTATATGTTGCGAATGTTTCTGAAGATGAAGTTTCCGACACAGAAAAAAATTCCCACGTTGCGGCAGTGAAAAAACTTGCCGAAAGTGAGAATTCACAAGTTGTAATAATTTGTGCGAAAGTCGAATCAGAAATCGCCGAACTTGATGAAGAAGAGGCTAAAGAATTTTTAGCTGACTTAGGTTTAGAAAATTCGGGACTCGACAGACTTATCCACGCCGCATTTGATTTGCTGGGCTTGATGACTTTCTTGACTTCGGGAGCTGACGAGTGCAGAGCATGGACTATCAAAAAAGGCACTCCGGCAGTCAAAGCCGCAGGAAAAATTCACAGTGATATTGAACGCGGTTTTATTCGTGCAGAAATCGTAAATTATGACGACCTTGTTAAACTTGGTTCAGTTAATGCCGCTCGTGAAAAAGGTTTGGTACGTCTTGAAGGAAAAGATTATATAATGCAGGACGGCGATGTAACTTACTTCAGATTTAATGTTTAATTTCAAAAAAATTTGAAGAAGTTCATGCGGAAAAATAATTGTGTTGACGTGCGGTCTAGTTTATCAACGCCATCTAAAGTAAAAAATTCCCTTCGGTAATTCGTTGGGATTTTTTGTTGAAGGAAAAAATTTTTTTGCGTTGAAGTCTAAAAAAAAATTTTGAGGAGGTTTTTTTCATGATAATCGGAGTGGCGAAAGAAATTAAAAACAATGAAAACCGCGTAGGTTTGACACCGGCAGGAGCTGAGGCACTTGTCAAAGCAGGTCACAAAGTTTTAATCGAAAAAGACGGCGGAATCGGTAGCGGATTTTCTGACGAGAATTATACAGCTGTCGGTGCAGAAATTATTTCTGACAAGAAAAAAATTTTTGACGAATCGGAAATGATTATTAAAGTTAAAGAGCCGCTGAAATCTGAATACGAACTTTTTCACGAAGGACAAATTTTATTTACTTATCTGCACCTTGCTCCAGAACCTGAACTCACTGACGCACTTTTAAAAAGTAAAGTCGTCGGAATTGCTTATGAAACAGTTGTCGGACGCGACGGAAAAACTTTGCCGCTTCTTGCTCCCATGAGTGAAATTGCCGGCAGAATGTCAATTCAAATCGGAGCTCATTTTTTGGAAAGTCGTTACGGCGGACGCGGAATTTTGCTCGGCGGAGTTAGCGGAGTTGCATCAGGTCAGGTTGTAATTGTCGGCGGAGGAATTGTCGGAACAAACGCGGCAAAAATGGCGGTCGGTCTTGGTGCAAGAGTTACGATAATTGATTTGTCTATTGACAGACTTCGTTATCTTGATGATATTTTCGGCGGAAGAGTTCAAACTGTCATGTCAAACAGTTACAATATTTCTTACTGGGCGAAACAGGCTGATTTGCTTGTCGGAGCGGTTTTAATTCCCGGGGCGAAAACGCCAAAACTTGTTACGGAAGATATGGTTAAAGAAATGAAAAAAGGTTCTGTTATTGTCGATGTTGCGATAGATCAGGGCGGTTGTGTCGAAACTGCAGATCACGTTACAACTCATGACGATCCTACTTTTGAAAAATTCGGAGTGATTCATTATTCTGTTGCAAATATTCCCGGGGCAGTTTCAAGAACTTCGACGCTTGCTTTGACAAATGCAACTTTGCCTTACGCTTTAAAAATTGCCGGAAAAGGCTGGAAAGCGGCTTGCATGGAAGATTCGGGACTTGCAAAAGGGTTGAACGTCATCGAAGGAAAAGTTACAAATAAAAATGTTGCCGACGCTCTCAAACTTGATTATCAGTCTTACGACGAATTTTTAAAATAATGGAGTGAAAAATTTTGAGCAGAATTTTTATTTTTTTGCTGACTTTTTTTGCTGTGTCAGCTTTTTTTTTGACAAAAACTTTTGCGGCTGATGTCGGTCACGGAAAAAAAATTTTGTACATTCCGATTGATAATCGTCCTTGCAATTTAAAACAAACTGCGGAAGTTGCAAAAAAATTGGGCTATGAAGTTATTTCTCCGCCGGAAAATTTTTTGGGAACAGGTGCCGCTGATGAACTTCTAGGAAATCCTGAAGAAATTTGGAAATGGTTGGAAAAAAATTCTTACGGTGCAGACTTCGCAGTTATTTCGACGGACGCACTGATTTATGGAAGTTTGGTCGGCTCAAGAAAACATGAGTTAAGTGCCGAAGAAATTATGAATCGTGCGAAAAAATTTGAAAATTATTTAGAAAAATTTCCGTCGTTGCCTGTGTATGCTTTCTCAACAATTATGAGAACTCCGACTCTTGCGGGTTCAAGTGCAGAACCGGAATATTATAAAAAATACGGCGACATGATTTACAATTACACGGTGCTGAAAGACAAAGACGAAATGGGAACTATTTCAAGAAAAGAAAAAAATCAAATTTATCAGTATGAAAAAGATATTCCCGTTGATGTCATGGAAGATTGGTTCAGCAGACGAGAAAAAAATTATAATGCGAATCAATATTTTATTGACTTGGTTAAAACAGGAAAATTTAAATATTTTTTAATTTGTTGCGACGATAACGCAAGATTTTCTCAAACTCATCTTGAGGCAAGACATTTGGACGAATACGCAAAAAATTTTGATCTTGATAAGACTCAATTTCAAGTTATGTCAGGCGTTGATGAAATGGGAATGTTGTTGGTTTCCAGAGCGATTAACAAAGATTTAAATGAAATTCCTTTTATTTCTGTGAATTATAATGACGGAGTCGGAGCGAATACTCTTCCGAGTTTCAGCAACGAAATAATTGCTGATTCAATCGACGAGGCAATTATTGCGGCGGGAGGTTTAAAAATTCCGAGCAATGACAGGGCGGACTTTGTTTTGGCTGTAAATACAAATTTTAACGGAAAAACTTTTTCTTCGTCTGATAAAGAAAATACAAAAAAACCTCGTAAAGGTACAAAAACTTTTATGAAACTTTTAAATAATTTGTTGGAAAAAAATTATCCTGTCGGTGTCGGTGACATTGCAGCTTCAAACGGTTCGGACAACGCTTTAATGGAACAAATTCGGAAAAATAATTTGCAATTTAAAATTTCAGGTTACGGCGGCTGGAATACTGCAACAAATTCTGTCAGCTTTTTAATCGGCGAAGGAGTTTTGACAAAATTTTTGACGGAACACGAAAAAAATTCTCTGTTGCTCACAAGATATTTTGATGACTGGATTTATCAGGCGAATATCAGAACGCAAATTGCAAACGGTTTAATTTGGACTGTAGAAGGCGAAGGAGAATATTCTAAACTTGACGGAAAAAGAAAAAATCTTGAAAAATTGACTGCCGAACTTGCAACAAAATTTGCTGACGAAAATATTATTTTGCCTGCAGGAACTTCTTTAAAAAATATTTCTGCAAATTTTAAATGGAACAGATGCTTTGAATGTGATTTTTATTTTGACTACTGATTTGCCGAAAAGTGCAGGATTTTTTTCACATACGGCAAAATTATACGCATTATCTTTTGACTGGAGGCAAGTAAAGTGAATTTTGATATTGTCGATACAATGGTTAGAATGGCGGCGGACGCTATCAGAAATTCTTACACGGAACATGGAGGAATTGCGGCAGGTGCATGTGTTTTGTCGAGTGACGGTGCATTATACAGCGGCTGTTCAGTAGATCACCCTGAAACTGTTTTGAATTATTCTGCGGAAGTCGTTGCAATGCTCCGTGCAGTTTCTGACGGAAAACGCGAATTTGATGCACTGGCTGTTGTTGCAGATATTGACGGAACTTATATTCCCGATGAAGACAGCTGGATGTTTATGAAAGAATTTGAAGTTGAAAAAATTATTCTTGCGGATTTGGAAGGCGACGTAAAAATTTTAAATCTTGATGAGATTGAACCTTATAAACCCCGTCGCAGAAATTAACGACCATGAAAAAAATTTTTCAAAATGATTGGCAGGAATTATTGGAAGAAGAACTGCAGAAAGATTATTATCAAGAATTGAGAAAATTTTTGATTCACGAATACAGATTTGAAAAAATTTTCCCTGATATGTACGATATTTTTAATGCACTGCATTATACGAGTTACGCGGATACAAAAGTTGTGATTCTCGGTCAAGACCCGTATCACGAACCCGGGCAGGCTCATGGATTAAGTTTTTCAGTTCTTCCGAATGTTACTCCGCCGCCTTCGCTTATAAATATTTTTAAGGAACTTCATACAGATTTAAATTGTACGATGCCCGATAACGGATATTTAAAATATTGGGCGGATCAGGGAGTTTTGCTTTTAAATACTGTTCTGACTGTTCGTGCTCATTCTGCGAATTCTCATCGCGGACACGGTTGGGAAATTTTTACCGATAAAATTATTTCTCTGCTAAATGAACATGAAAAACCGCTTGCATTTATTTTGTGGGGAAGACCTGCACGGAATAAAAAATCTATGATAACTGATCCGAAACATTTTATAGTTGAATCGGCTCACCCAAGCCCGCTTTCTGCTTATAACGGATTTTTCGGGAGCCGTCCTTTTTCAAAAGTAAATAATTTTTTGAAGTCTGTCGGAGAAAAAGAAATTGACTGGCAAATACCGAGTCTTAGAAGTTAGGAAAACAAATCACTAAATTCTAATTGGTAGGGAGGTGCGGACGAAAAGTTGGACTCCGAAAGGAGTAGGCATGTACAAGAAGGAAGAAAAAGCTTTGAAACTTTATGAGGAAGTAAAATCCGTCAAGAAAGTAATTCAAAAGTTAGGGTATCCGACGAGAGAAGGTTTATATAAATGGCTGAGAGATTCAAAAAATCCGCCGCCTGAATTAAAGTTGGAAACAATTCGCCGTTGCTTTGAGCGTGGAGAGGTTGTTCACCGGACAATTCTGCTTGCGAGGGTTTCTTCGGTCGACTTAAGAATGAATTTTTTTATGGTCATGATTGGTCAGATTATTAGCTCGACGACTTCATTTAATAAAAAAATTAAGCCCTGCCGATTTAATTCGGTGGGGCTACTTTTTTTGTGCAAACTAACTATAAATTTGTCTCCACTTTTGACGATAGACTACAAGCAGATTACAAAACACTGATTATTTCTTGATTTACAAGGTGGCTTAATTAAACGGCGATTAAGTTTTTTATTTTTTAAACTTTGCACTTTATGCAATTCCTGTCAATAAGTAAAATAAAACACACAAGAACGGCACGAAAAATTTTAACACCATCAAAACTATAATATCAAAATAAGCCTCTTTGTGAGTAAGTCCGCAAATTGCCAGCAAAGTTACCAACGCTCCGCAATGTGGGACAGGATCAATTCCGATTGACGCAATGGAAGTTATTCTGTGGAGTGCATCTAAAGTTATTCCCTGTGCTTGTGCCATCGTCGCCCATTGATCTCCAAGCATGCTTAAAGCGATTGTTAAACCGCCTGACGCTGAACCCGTCAAGCCACACATGATATTTGTAGTAACGACTGCAGAAACTAAAGGTCCTGCAATGTCAGCAATTCCAAGCAAAATTTCTTTAACCGGCAAAAATCCCGGCATGCTGATAATGACACTGCCGAAAGCAAATCCCGACGCAACATTTAAAACCGCCGCACAGCTTGATGCCGCTCCAAAATTTATTGTCTGCAAAAAATTTTCTCTGCCGCTCATGTATCTCCTGCGACCAATATAAGCCGCCGCTATTGCACTTAAAATTAAAGCAACGCTGATTGACCAAATAGCTTGAACTTTTCCGACGCTTGCCGCGATTAAAGCTAATTTCATCGGCAGAAAAACTTCTAAACTTTTTTCGTCCCAGTGAAATCCCCAATCCCAGTGAAAAGGATTGCTCAAAACTACATTTATTACGATAACCATCAACAACGGAACACATGAAAGTTTCCAGTCCGGTAAAGTTCTGTCCTTGCGTTGTTTACTTTCAGTCTGTCCGCCGTATCCTTCGCCTTTCGACTGCAATGAATTTTTTCGATAAGTCAGCCAGCCCATGCTCAGTCCGATAAAAATTACTGTAGCAAATAAACCGATTCCCGCACCTGCCCATGTCGAAGTTCCGAAATAAGACGAAGGAATAATATTTTGAATTTGAGGAGTGCCGGGCAATGCCACCATAGCAAATGAAAAAATTCCCATCCATAAAGTTGCGGGAAGAAGTTTTTTTGGAATATCAGCTTTTCTAAAAATTTCCGCTCCGAAAGGATACATTACAAACGCGACGACAAAAACACTCAGTCCGCCGTAAGTCAATGCCGCACAACCCAATAAAACCGCCGCTATTGCCCGAGTTTCTCCGAGCAGAGAAATAATTTTTCCCGCGATTGCAGATGCCAAGCCGCCTTTTTCCATGAGTCTTGCAAAAACCGCACCAAATAAAAATATCGGATAATAAGTTTTTGTATATTCCGCCAGTCTTGTCATGTAAAGTTCGCTGTAAACCGGCAAAATTCCAAATTCGCTTAGAATTGCCGTCAAAACCGCAAAAAAAGGTGCGATTAAAATGATTGACCAACCGCGATATGCAAAAGTCATCAGCCCGATAATGCCGACCAAAATACAAAATGTTTCCAACAAAAACAGCTCCCTGCCAAAAAATTACCGTGAAAAAATTTTTACTGAAAAATTTCAAAAAAAATAAATCCACTGCCAACAAACTAAAACAATTTTTCCTCGTCTTAAAAGCAAGATGAAGAAAATTTTCCGCTGACAATGCTCACACAAATTTTTATCAATGATTGGAATTATAACAAAAAAAACTTGAAAATCAATTTTCAGATAATTTGACAGCACATTGAGATACAAAAAAAACTCACAAGGGCGAATATTTCCGACCTCATGAGGTTTAATTTTATTTCAGATTTTTTATTTCAAAGTTTCAATCTTGCGGACGAGGTTTTCTAATCATTCCGAGAATTGCACAGCCGATAGCCGCACCGACAAGAACCGCCACGATATACATAGCAGGGTTGCCAATTGTAGGAACAACGAAAATTCCGCCGTGAGGAGCACGAAGTGTGCAGTCAAATAACATACTCAACGCACCTGCAACAGCCGAACCGACAACGCAGGAAGGAATAACATGGAGCGGATCTCCTGCCGCAAACGGGATAGCACCTTCAGTAATAAAGGAGAGTCCCATAACAATATTGGTAGGACCTGTTTGTCTTTCGGAAGGGGTAAATTTATTTTTGAAGATGAATGTTGCAAAGGCAATAGCAAGAGGAGGAACCATGCCGCCAGCCATAACAGCCGCCATAACATGGAATTCTCCGCCGGCAAGAAGTCCCGTACCTGTAACGTAAGCTGCTTTGTTGATAGGACCGCCCATATCAATAGCCATCATTCCGCCGACTAATGCACCGATAAACAATTTAGCATTCGGATCCATACTCTTCAAAGTATCAATCAGCCATTCATTAACGCCTGCGATAGGAGGTCCGATAATTAACTGACAAATAACGCCGATAGCCAAAATTCCGAGTAACGGATAAAGTAAAATCGGTTTTGTTCCTTCCAATGCGGGAGGAAGAACTTGCAAAGCCTTTTTCAGCCAGTTGACAATAAAACCAGCCAAGAAACCTGCAACCAATGCTCCCAAGAATCCTGAGCCGTTAGCTCCACTCAATGCACCGCCGACAAAACCAGCCGCCAAGCCGGGACGATCTGCGATAGACATTGCGATAAATCCTGAGAGTACAGGCAACATAAAGCCGAAGGACGTACCGCCGACTGTATTGAAGAATTTAGCAACAGGAGTATTAGAACCGAAGTGTGACGGGTCAATAGAATAATCGTCAAGCAGGAAGGAAATAGCGATTAAAATACCGCCACCGACAACAAACGGCAACATATGGGAAACGCCGTTCATCAAATGTTTGTAAACCTGACGACCAACACTTTCATTTTCTCCGCCGCCACCGCCTGCTTCAGCTTGTTCACCTGCTTTTGCATGGTAAATAGGAGCAGAACCGCCGAGAGCTTTGTCAATAAGTTCGTCGGCTTTGTTGATACCGTCAGCAACTTTTGTAATGACAACGCGTTTTCCATCGAAACGAGCCATCGCAACATTTTTATCAGCTGCAACAATAATTCCGTCGGCTTTTGCGATTTCGTCGGCAGTCAAAACATTTTTGGCACCGCCTGAACCGTTTGTTTCAACTTTAATTGAGATTCCGCGTTTTTTGGCATGCTGTTCCAAACTTTCAGCCGCCATAAAAGTATGAGCGATACCCGTAGGACATGCAGTAACTGCCAAAATTTGAATGTGATCTGTGGCAGGAGCGAGAGGAGCTGAAGAACCGGAGCTTTCAGCTTGAAATTTTCCGTCCTCTTTGTCGTCGATAAGTTTTAAAAATTCCTCTTTGGATTTTGCTTTTATAAGTGCTTCTTTAAAATCTGCGTCCATAATCATTGTAGCGAGTTTTGACAAAATTTGTAAATGTTCGTCATTTCCGCCATCGGGTGCCGCAATTGCGAAGAAAAGTCTTGCGGGATTTCCGTCCATAGACTGAAAATCAATACCTTCCGGAATAGTCATTGCAGCAAGTCCCGGGGCTTTTACGCCTGAAGATTTTGCGTGCGGGGTGGCGATACCGTCACCGAGTCCCGTTGTGCCTGATGCCTCACGAGCAAGAACATCTTTTTTGTACTGCTCTTTGTTTTTGAGATTGCCGCCCTTGTCCATAAGATCCACAAGATGAGAAATTGCGTCTTGTTTATCTTTGACATGAGCACCGAGTTCAATACTCGCATTTTTGAGCAATTCAGTAACTCTCATGTTACACACTCCCTGAATAAAAAATATATGTATAATTCCTAAACAGTCACCGCAAAAAAATTTTTCACGGTACTGTTATAAGCAAATTTTAGAACTTATGAACAAGTTTTAGATTTTCTTAACAGTTTTGTAGCTTCTGCTTGATACGATAATTCCTTTTTTCTCAAGCGTCAGACTGCCTTTAAGAAAAACATCAACCTGCTTAAAATTCCATTTCGTTCCGTCTTGAAAAACTATTTTGAAATCAAAATATCTTTCAAACGGTTGAAGTAAAATTTTCTGTGATTTTCCGTCTTTAAGACTTTTATTCTTGATGACATTTTTGCTCCATTTGTTTGTGCTGTCCACTTCCCAATAAAGTTCGGTAATTTCTTTTCCTGTGTTGTTCACAAGATTAAACACGTCACCTTTTCCGTCTTTTGCCTGTGCCGTTCCGCACATTACAAACAGAGCCGCAAAAATTAAAACAGAAAAAATTTTTAAATTTTTCATCTTACTTCCTCAATCACGAAAAAATACTTTTAATCTTCTTGAAAAGTTTTGTGCTGAAAGGCTCATCGTCTTCAGTTGCGTGGAAAATTTGAGCCTGTCCCGCTTTAAGTCTTTCAAAAAGTTGTTCTGGTTTATTGATTGCCGTACCTACCGCAGTAGAAATCATCGGTTTGCCGTCAAAACGAGAAATGGGAACTTTACGACTTGCCGCAACAATAACCGCGTCGGCATTTTGAATTTCTTCTTCCGTCAGTGCGTGATAAACTCCTGCCGCTCCGTAAACTTCGACGCGAATATTTATTCCGAATTTTTCCGCCGCTTTTTTCAGAGCCTCACGAGCCATGAACGACGAAGAAAGACCTGTCGGACATGCGGTAACTGCAATAATTTTTTTGTCGCCTGAAAGTTGAGTTTCGGGCTGTTCTGCTTTTCTGCGTGAATCTTCTTTGGCTTCAATAAGTTTTAAAAGTTCGTCAACAGATTTTGCTTTTATCAGTGACTCTTTAAAATTATCGTCCATCAACAAAACAGAAAAAATTCCCATTTCGGTCAATGAAGTATCTGCGGATTTGAGCGGTGCGGCGAACAATACCAAAAGTCTTGCAGGTTTCTCGTCAACGGAGTCAAACTCTACGCCTTCAGGTACTGTTAAAATTGAAATGGCAGCTTTTTTAACTGCGTCGTTTTGTGCGTGCGGTGTTGCAAGTCCGTTTGATAAACCTGTAGAACCTTGTGCCTCACGAGCCAAAATATCGCGTCTGATTGTTCCTTTGTCCTTGACTGCTCCCGCCGTCATCAATAAATCAATCAGCATGTCAATAGCTTCAAGTTTTGTTGTCGGGTGAACATTCAACGCAACAGATTTTTTTGAAATAAAGTTTGTAATTTTCATCGGTATCACCTCCCCAAAAAATAATGTGGAATTGGGAATTAGGAGTTAGGAGTTGGTAAAAATTCCTCATTCCTAATTCCACACTCCCAATTATCGCAATTCTTAATTCTTAATTGTCGCAAGCAGTGTTTCGACTTCGGGACGTGTAGCAAGATTTTCAGAAAATGCAGATGCCGAACCAGTTGCAACTCCCATGTAAAATGCTTTTTCGTAATCGCCGTTTGATTCTTCGTAACCCGCAATAAAGCCGGCAACCATAGAATCTCCGGCACCGACAGAATTTACAAGTTTTCCTTTTGGTGCAGGAGTTTTATAAGATTTTCCGTCAGCGGTGAGCAAAATTGCACCGTCGCCCGCCATAGAAATCAAAACATTCTTTGCACCTTTTTCCTGAAGTTTTTTAGCGTATTCAATAATTTGCTCGTCGTTTTCAAGTTTTACGCCGAACATGTCGCCGAGTTCGTGATTGTTAGGTTTAATCAGCCAAGGATTAAATTTCAAAACTTTCAGCAACAAACCTTTTTCGGCATCAACAACTACGCGAATACCTTTTCCCTGCAGACGCGAAAGAGTTTGTTCGTACATGTCGTCTGGCAGAGTGTTGGGAATTGAACCGGACAAAACAAGAGTATCGCCTTCGCCGAGTTTTGAAAGTTTTTCAAAAAGTTCGTCGCGTTTCTCTTCGCTGATTTTAGGACCTTGACCGTTGATTTCAGTTTCAACGTCGGCTTTAACTTTTACGTTGATTCTTGAAAAACCTTCATCAAGCTGGACAAAATCATCACCCGCATTAAATCCGCGAAGCTGGCGTTTAATTTCTTCGCCGGTGAATCCCGCAAGAAAACCCATAGCCACAGATTTATGACCAAGATTTCCCAAGACGATAGAAACGTTGATACCTTTTCCGCCTCCGAGTACCTGCTCATAATTCACGCGGTTAATTTTTCCTGCAGAAAAACTGTCCAGACGAACAATATAATCAATCGCAGGATTAAAAGTTACTGTGTAGATCAACTAAAAAACCTCCCTTTCAAAAGAAAAATGAAAAAAAACTAAAAGGATTATACAATACGCTATTTCACTTTTCAACAAATTTCTTGCATTTCTATAAAATTCCAAGATTCGGAACGGCGTTTAAATTATTTGTCGCAAAATTTTTTTCAAGTGATTGATAATAACCGCGACAAGCAATCATGGCGGCGTTGTCAGTGCAGAGAATTTTACTGGGATAAAAGAATTCAAAATTTTTCTCCGTGCAGATTTTTCTTAACGTCGATTCAAGGGAAGAATTCGCCGCTACTCCTCCCGCAAGTACAATTTTTTTCAGATTAAATTTTTCTGCCGCCGAAACAGTTTTATCAACAAGAGAATCAATAACAGCTTTTTGGAAACTTGCGGCAACGTCAGCAGGATTTATTTTTTCGCCTTTCATTTCGGCAGTATTTAAAAAATTCAGTACTGCAGATTTCAAACCGCTGAAACTAAAATCAAAGTCAGAAACTTTTGGGCGTGGAAATTCTATCGCGTCAGGATTTCCAATTTTTGCAAGTTTATCAATTTCAGGGCCACCCGGATATGGAAGATTCATAACGCGGGCAATTTTGTCAAATGCCTCTCCCGCCGCGTCATCTCTGGTTTGTCCTAAAAGTTCAAAGTCATTATAATTTTTTTGCCTGATAATTGCACTGTGACCTCCGGAAACCACCAAAGCAAGAAAAGGCGGTTCAAGTGTCGGCTCACTCAAAAAATTTGCAAAAATATGTCCCTGCAGATGATTCACCGCAATTAAAGGAATTTTCAACGCGAATGATAAAGCCTTTGCCGCAGAAACTCCGACTAAAAGAGCCCCGACGAGTCCCGGACCGTAAGTCACGGCAATTTGATTTATTTCCTCAAGTTTTATTCCCGCTTTTGAAACTGCCTCATCAATAACTGGCATTATATTGACAATATGTTTTCTTGACGCAATTTCAGGGACGACACCGCCAAATTTTTGATGGATCGGAATTTGAGTTGAAATTACATTCGACAAAATTTTTCTGCCGTCTTGAATGACTGCCGCCGCTGTTTCGTCGCAACTTGTTTCTATTCCAAGAGTTAAAATTTTTCCCGACCTCCTTACAAGTCAAAAATTTCCCGTGCATCAAATACCGGGCCGTCTTTACAGACTTTCTTTCTGCCTTTTGTAGTGTCAATCGAACAACCTAAACATGCTCCCAAACCGCATGCCATTCTCCGTTCAAAAGAAACTTGACAGGGAATATCTCTTGCAAGCGTTTCAAATGCTGTTCCACGCATCATAACTTCAGGACCGCATGCATAAACCGCAGAATATTTTTCAACTTCCAAAACTGCGGGAAGTAAAGAAGTAACAAAACCTTTTCTGCCCAAAGTTCCGTCGTCAGTCGTCACGAAAAAATTTCTTACGAGCGGACGAAATTCCCTGTACCAAAAAAGCAGTTCAGATTTTGTTTTCCCGCCCATTAAAATTTCCGCGTTATCAAATTTTTCTGCGACGCTCAAAAGAGGAGCCAAACCCATGCCACCGCCGACAAGTAAAATTTTCCCGTCAACATTCATGTCAAAACCGTTTCCGAGCGGACCGAGAATATCTAAATTTTCGCCCGATTTTTTTTCAGACAAAAATTTTGTGCCTTTCCCGATAACTCTGTAAAAAATTCTCACGCGGTTATCTTTAGTTGACGCGATACCAAGCGGACGGCGTAAAGTAAGTTCATCAGAAATTTTCACTTCGACAAACTGCCCGGGATTTGACATTTCCGCAAGTTGCGGTGCGTCAAGTTCCAGCCGAAAAATTCCCTCCGTGACTTTTTCATTTGATAATATTTTGGTGTCAAAAATTTTTTCCATTGCTCAACCTCTCAAACATTTAAATTAGTTTGTGTATTCTATCATTTTTCAGACTTAAAAAAAAGACAAGAAATATTTTTTGCCACGGGCGTTTCACAAATTGGTCAAAGTGATTGACTTTTGAAAAATTGACTTTAAATGTTTCAGTTTTTAAGAAAATATTTCGCATTTTTTGATAGATAACATTCCAAAGTTGCAAAATCTGACAAACAAATTTTAAAAAA
>JAFZMV010000126.1 GCA_017553205.1 Selenomonadaceae bacterium
AGAAAAATTTTAAACAATCAATGTCTTGATCTCTTCGATCATAGACTTTTTGCGGACAGTCACCAAACAAATCCGCATGCTCGTCTTCCACCAAAAGACACACAGGAGCGAAATTTTTCGGGTTGTCCTCCCACCACGAATCGAACCCGACGAACCACCGTCGACCTCGGCAGCTCCAAGTGATTTAAGCGAAATACACTTAAAAATCACAGTGCGAATAATACTGCTATACACATTATTTGTCAAGTGCAAAATACACACTTTTTTTATAGGAGTGAAAAATTTTTCCAGCTTGACAAAAAATTTCAGCAAGATTAGAATTTTGTTCGGAAAATAAAAGGTCAGTCGGTTCTCCATATCGACTTTCCTCAAACAATAAATAGGTTTTTAGAAAGCCGTTGACTAGACGGCTTTTTTAGTTTTTCTTACTTAAAGAAAACACTGAAGAGCGTGGCGGCAGTCTGTAAAATAGTGCAGACCGCAATGACTTTTTCAAAAGTTGTCATACGCCTCACCCCCTCTCCGAAAAGAGGAAAGCCGATAACCGACTGACTGGACGAGATTATAACACCGAATTATTGAAATTGACAGCTTGACAAAAAATTTCATCAAGATTAGAATTTCGTTCGGAAAATGAAAGGTCAGTCGGTTTTAGCATATCGACTTTCCTCAAGAATAGATAGTTTTTTAGAAAGCCGTTTGATTCACGGCTTTTTTAATTTACCGTGATATTTTTTTTGCCTTATGAAAATATTGTGATATAATTCCCCCCGCAGTTTTTTTTAGAAGGGAGGATTAAATTTGTCTGTAAAAAATTTTTTCCGCGTTCATTTTTACGAAACAGATTTGATGGGCGTTGTTCATCATTCAAATTATATTCGCTGGTTTGAAACGGGACGCGTTGAATTTCTCCGTGCAGTCGGAATAAGTTTGAATGATATGATTGAAGATAAAATTTTATTTCCGATAACCGAAATTAAAGCAAAATATTTTCAGCCCGCAAAATTCGACGACGAAATTGAACTTGAAACAAATGCTCTTGCACTGACAAAAGTTAAAATGGAATTTAATTATAAAATTCGGCGGAAAAATGAAAATGAAATTTTGGTAAGCGGATACAGTCAAAATGTTTTCACGAGCATGGAAACAGGAAAAATTATTCGCCTGCCTGATAAATATTTTTTAAAATTACACAATGCAGTCATTGAGGAGATGGAGTAATGGGAATAATTTGCGGACTGCTTACAGTGGCAGTCGTAATTGTTTTGTTGACAGCGGTTTTTTTGAAAATTCGCGGAGAAGAAAAAGTTGTCCCGCAACTTGAAAGCCGCACACCTTTTAAAATTGAGTCGAGAGATGAAAATTCGGTTACGATTTCTACTACAATAGAATTTCGCAACGAAGGAAAACAATCGGCGATGATAGTAGATGCGATCTGCAAACCGCAGTTACCTTTTGAACAGTACGATTGTATGGACGTTAGAGGAAAAGCCGAACGCAAAGGAAAACCGCGTGAAGATGATTATTTTGAGGCTTTAGTTTTGGAACATCAAGACAGCGTTTATCTTATTGCGAAAGTAACTTTGACGGCAAGAAAAAATTTAACATTAGAAGAAGCGGCAAGAGGCATGGTTGATTTCCCGATAGAATTTATTTATCGAGAAGTAGGAAGAAATCCCATGCATTATTCAATAGCAAGAATAATTTTGACAGCCGAAGAACTTGCCGAGTTGCTTAACGTAAAATTAATTAAGGAGTAAAAAATATGGACGTAAAAATAATTCCTATACCGACAAGAATTTTAACGCCGAAAGATGATATTGTTGACGTAATTGAAAAATATACACGTGATAAAATTACTGAGGACGATGTTGTAACTGTTGCCGAAAGTGTTGTTGCAATTACGCAGGGAAATATTGTAAGACCTGACGAATTAAAAATTAGTTGGCTTGCTCGTCTTTGTTGCAGATTTATCCCGGACTACGGCAGTCTTGCAACTCCGCACGGTATGCAGGCTCTTATGGCTAAAGAAGGCGAATGGAGAGTTGCTTTGGCACTGTTTGCGGGATTTATCGGAAAAGTTGTAGGCATGAGAGGACTTTTCTATAAATGGGGCGGTCGTCAAGCCGCGTTAATTGATGACGTTACGGGAACAATGCCGCCTTTTGATAAATGTGTCGTCTATGGCCCTGAAAATCCTGAAAAAGTTGTCAACGATTTGAAAAACAGATTGAATTGTTTCGGTGCAATGATAGCGGACGTAAACGACTTGAAACGCTCCAGAATTGTCGGAGCAACTGCGGGAATGAATGCCCAACTTGCATCAGATTTGTTGATTGATAATCCTTTCGGCAATGCGTCAGAAAAACGCCCGATTTGTATTTTGAAAAACTTTCGTCAGTATCAGGAGAGCAAATAATGAAAATTTTAAAATATGCGGCTTTAATTTTATTGTTGACTTTGACGGCTCAAACAAAAACTTTTGCCGCACCGATTCCACTGCGAGGAGTTGTCGAAGGATTTTACGGAACGGCTTGGACTTTTTCGGAACGTGCAGACATGATGAATTTTTTCAGACAGCATAATTTAAACGCTTATATTTATGCTCCGAAAGACGATCCGTTTCACCGTGAAAAATGGCGTGAACCTTATCCCGCAGAAAAAATTTCTGAATTAAAAAATCTTGTCGATGAGGCAAAAAAACACGGAGTAAAATTTATTTTTGCAGTTTCTCCCGGACTTGATTTGAATTACAAGGGAAAAAAATCCGAAGATGATTTTAATTCGCTTATGCAAAAATTTGAGGCGATGTATCAAATCGGAGTTCGTGATTTTGCAGTTTTCTTTGACGACTTGAAGGACAAAAACGGAAATCACCATGAGGACGGCGAAGAACATGCGAAATTTTTAAATCGCGTTCAAACTGAACTTCAAGCAAAACATAAAGATATTTTTCCGCTCATAACTGTTCCGACTGAATATTATCGGCTGGACATGATGAAGGGCAACAAAGTTAAATCTTATACTGAAAATCTTGCTAAGAATCTCAACAAAAAAATTATCGTGCTTTATACTGGCGACGGAGTTGTTTGCGACGGAATCACTCAAGAAAGTTTGGCGACAGTCAATAAAATTTTCGGACGTGAAATCGGAATTTGGTGGAATTATCCTGTAAATGATTATTCCGTTACAAACGACGGAAAAAGAAACGCAAAACTTGCACTGGGAGCAGTTGAAAAACTTCCTGCAGCAAATGTTCAAGCTATTTTCTTTAATCCTATGACACAAGCCGAAATGTCAAAAATTGCTTTGGCGACAGGGGCGGAATATGCAAACTCGCCGACAAATTACGACGCGGAAAAATCATGGGATAAAACACTTTCCGAACAATTCGGAGAACTTGCGGAGGACATGAAAATTTTTGCCGAACATTCCAGACACATGGAAAATTCTTGGGCAAAAGTCGGAGCGGACGACGGCAAAAGATTTAATACGGCGGCTTATTTGGTCTTGAACGGATTGAAAAATAATCATGAAGTTGATTTTGCACCGCTTGAAAAAATTATTGACGAAATGGAAAATTCCGCGTCCAATCTTCTTGAAAAACTTCCGCAAAATATTTTGAAAGAGTGCAGACCTCAGCTTGAACAGTTTCAGAGAATTTCTCAAGCTGACAAAATTGCTTTAGAGAGTTTGAAGTCGGGAGAATTGAATCCGCAGTTAAAAATTTTGCGTGAAGAAATTCAGAAAAATGAACCGACAGCAATTCTTTCTGAAAAATCTGCGTTAAAATTTATCGACGACGTTATAAATTTTTTCGCAAATAAAAAATGACGGGAGGAAAATTTTTTGAAATATATCAGTACACGTTCAAAAATCGAGCCGATAAATTCAGCAAATGCAATTTTGCAGGGACTTTCAAGTGACGGCGGACTTTTTGTACCTGAAGAAATCCCGCAGGTAAATTTAAAAGAAATTGAAAAACTTATTCCGATGAAATATTCACAGCGGGCGGCTGTCATTCTGCAAAAATTTTTGACAGACTACACGGAATTTGAGTTGCATGAATGTGCGGAACTGGCTTACGATTTATTTGACATACAATCAAAAGTTCCGCTGGCAATTTTACTCAATAAAGACATGAAAAATTCGCCGACAGGTGTCATGGAATTGTGGCACGGTCCGACAAGTGCTTTTAAAGATATGGCATTGCAAATTTTGCCGCGTCTGATGAGTCTTGCTTTGAAAAAAGTCGGAGAAACTAAAAATATTTTGATTCTTGTTGCGACTTCTGGAGATACAGGAAAAGCGGCTTTGGCAGGTTTTGCAGATGTTCCTCAGACAAAAATTATGGTTTTCTATCCTGACGGCGGAGTAAGTAAAATTCAACGCCTTCAAATGGTTACGCAGACGGGAAATAATGTAAACGTCACTGCTGTTCGCGGAAATTTTGACGATACACAAACAGGAGTTAAAAAAATTTTCAGCGATGAAAAAATCAGAGAAGAACTTTCAAATTTGAATGTAAAACTTTCCAGTGCTAACTCAATAAACTGGGGACGACTTGCCCCGCAGATTGTTTATTATTTTTCTTCGTATGCTGAAATGATTAAGTCGAAACAAATTAAACTCGGCGATAAAGTAAATGTTGTCGTGCCTACCGGAAATTTCGGAAATATTCTCGCCGCATATTATGCAAAGAGAATGGGTCTGCCGATAAAAACTTTAATTTGTGCGTCGAATAAAAATCATGTTTTGACTGATTTTTTTCAAACGGGAATTTATAATCGCAACAGATTTTTCTACAAAACTATTACGCCTTCGATGGATATTTTAATTTCCAGCAATCTGGAAAGACTTTTGTACCATGAAACTGACGGCGATATTGAACGCGTAAAAAATTTCATGAATGACTTGAACAGCAAAGGAAAATATCAAGTTGATGACGACTTGAAAAAAAGATTGGATAAAATTTTTTATGCGGATTATGCGACTGAAGAAGAAACCGCCGAAACAATAAAAAATACTTTTAATGAATTTAAATATCTCGTTGATACTCACACTGCGGTTGCTTTGTCGGTTGCCGAAAAATATCGTAAAAAAACAAAAGACATGCTGCCGATGATATTGGCATCAACTGCAAGCCCTTTCAAATTTACGAATTCAGTTTTAAATGCGGTCGGAGAATCTGCAGAAATTCTTGACGACTTCGCACAGCTTGACCGACTCAGTTTCATTTCAAAAAATCGTATTCCGAAAAATTTAGCGTCATTGAAAACTGCAGAAATTTTACATGAAAATGTTTGCGATAAAGAAAAAATGGCTGATGAAGTTTTAGAGTTTGTAAAAAAATAATTATGCAAAAATTTAAATGTGATTGTTGCGGATTGTGTTGTCGGCACATTGACCGCAGTCCGCTTTCAAAAGATTTGGATTCCGGCGACGGAGTTTGTAAATTTTTGGACACGAAAAAAAATTTGTGCAAAATTTATAAAAATCGTCCTGACTTCTGCAATGTTGAAGTCGGTTACAAAAAATATTTTTCCAAACTCTACACGGAAGAAGAATATTTAAATCTGAATTATGAATCTTGCAGAAAACTCAAGCTGGAACATCAAAAAGAAAAAGTTTCTGCCCCGTATTTGTACCAAGCCGCACAAACTCCCTCAACGGAAACCATACAGGGACCGACGGCATGCAAAGGCTGACAACTTTTTCCAAACAAAGGACATTCTAAGGGCTGAATAATTCCCCGCAAAACCTCCCCGCATCTGCAGGGAGTTTTTTTTGTAATTTTTTCGACTTCGACGGGTAAAATATTTTCTATGTCAAATTCCGAAAAATTTTTACGAACTTTCAAGCCTGAATTTTTTATTTTTCCAAGTCCTCGCCAATCTGCATCAACTTTTTCATAAACCTCATATAAAATTTTTTGTGCCGCGATATTTCCTTCAGATTTTACGACGCTTTTATATTCATTCGCAACGAAAAATTTTTTCTCGTCAATTTGTTTCAGTAAGTTTAAAATTGCCAGTAAAATTTCTTCCGCCTCAAATCCCGAAACAACGCTCGGAATTTTATAATCATTTGCCAAAAAATCAAAAATTTTTGTTCCTGTGACGACTGCAACATGACCCGGCAATAAAAAGCCGTCAACTTTTACCGCCGAATCATTTAAAAGCATTTTCAACGCGGGAGGAACTAATTTTTGTGCGGAGAGGAAAAATAAATTTTTCAGTCCTGAATTTTTCGCGGATAAAATTGCCGCCGCTGCAGTCGGTGCAGTCGTTTCAAATCCAACTGCAAGAAAAATTATTTTTTTGTCGGGATTTTCCGCCGCAATTTTCAAGCAGTCCATAGGAGAATAAATTATTCTTACGTCAGCACCTTCCGCAGAAATTTCCGCTAAATTTGAACGACTGCCCGGCACTTTTAACATGTCGCCGAAAGTCGCGATAATAATTTCAGATTTTTTTGCGTACTCAATCGCCTTATCAATATAAGAATCGTCGGTGACACAGACGGGACAGCCCGGTCCTGAAACCAATTCAATATTTTTCGGCAAAATTTGACGAATACCCGCACGAAAAATTGAAACCGTATGAGTCCCGCACACTTCCATAAATCTTAAATTTTTTTTGCCCTCTGCAAGTTCAAAAATTTTTTCTATAATTCCATTCGACATTTTTTCAACTCCATAAATTTTTTCAAAAGTATATCATCTGCAGAAATTCACGGCAAATATCATGAAGGAAAGAATTTTACTTCGGCGAAACTTACACGCGAAAATTTTTTTAGGAGGAATTTTTTTATGTTGAAGTTCAATTATTACGGGCATGCCTGTTTTCAACTCGACGACGGAAAATATAAAGTTTTGTTCGATCCGTTTTTGACGGGAAATCCTGCCGCAACAATTAAACCTGATAAAGTAGAGGCTGATTATATTTTGATAACTCATGCTCACGGAGATCATTGCGGTGATGCTTATGAAATTTTGGAACGTACCGGAGCGACTGCTGTCGGTATTCCCGAAGTCACAGATTTTGGCGGAGCAAATGTTAAAGCTGTCGGAATGAATTTGGGCGGAACTTTAAAACTTCTTTTCGGTTTTGTGCGAATGGTTCCCGCTCTTCACAGTGCGGGAGTCGGTGGCGGAACTCCCTGCGGTTATGTTGTTTCAATCGGCGGAAAAATAATTTATTTTGCGGGTGATACTTGCCTATTTTCCGACATGAAACTTATCGGGGAACGTGATAAAATTGATTATGCCATTCTTCCGATTGGAGATCATTTTACGATGGGAATTGAGGACGCGGCGAAAGCTGTAGAATTTCTCGGTGCAAAAAATGTAATTCCTGTTCATTACAATACTTGGGACGTTATCAAGCAAGACCCCGAAGAATTTAAAAAGCTCGTCAAAAATGCGGCTGTTCATATCGTCAAGCCCGGCGAATCTTTAGAAATGTAATGCGTAACAAAATAAAAGAAATTCCCGCAGAAATTTTCGACTTTGAAAAAATTTTAGACTTGATAAAAATTCTGCAAGATGACAATTCGACGAAAGAAAAAGTCATTGTAATTTTGGGAGCGACTTCTGCAGGAAAATCTTCACTGGCTTTAAAACTCGCAGAAATTTTGCAGACAGAAATTATTTCTGCGGACTCAATGGCGGTTTATAAAAATTTTGACATCGGCACTGCAAAACCGACTGCAGACGAATTGAAAAAAATTCCGCACCATTTAATAAATATCTTGGACGCGGAGGAAAAATTCAGCGTCATGGAATTTGTACAACGGGCAAAAAAAATTATTTCCGAAATAAATTCTTGCGGAAAAATTCCGATAATTGCAGGCGGGACGGGCTTATACATTCAAGCACTTTTGGAGGGCTATAAATTTTCCGAAGATAAATCCAAAAGTTGCGAAAGTTTTTTTGCAGAAACAGGAGAATTGTTGTATAATTCGCTCGTTATCGGTTTGACGATGAACCGCGAAAATTTGTACAAAAGAATTGACGAGCGGACGCGGAAAATGTTTTCTGAAGGTCTTGTTGAAGAAGTCGAGAAACTTTTGAAAAGCGGAGTCAGCCAAAATTCTCAAGCAATGTTCGGAATAGGTTATAAAGAAGTCGTCGAACATTTGAACGGCAATTTGACTTTAGAAGAAACAATTTTAAAAGTAAGTCAGGCAACAAGAAATTTTGCAAAACGTCAGCTAACTTGGTACAGGCGAATGAGTTATATAAAATTTTTCGCCGTTGATTAAGCTAAAAAGTCGGCGATAAGTTCGACTAAAAATATATCTAAAGTAAAGGAGTTTTCTGAAATGGGAAAATCAATAAGTATTCAAGACGGGTTTTTGAATCAAGCTCGCAAGGAAGGAGTTCCCATAACTTTTCACCTTATCAACGGTTTTCAAATTAAAGGACTTGTAAAGAGTTTCGACAACTTCACAATTATTATTGATGCTATGGGCAAACAGCAGATGATTTACAAGCATGCAGTTTCCACAATTACTCCCGCTCACCCGATTGGTTTTATGTCTTCTGAAAATGCAGAAGGAGAAAACGCACCTGCCGAAGTCACTGAAGCGGCTCCCGAAGTCAAAGAGGAACCCGCACCTGCACCTGCACCGGAACCTGAAGCTAAACCCAAAAAGAAAGAAAAAGTTGTTCGCAAAATCGTAAAACCGGTGTAAAATCGTAATAAAATTTCTGAAGAAAAAAATGAAGTCCCTTTCAAGATTAATGAAAAGGGGCTTTGTTTTTTTATAGTGTGGAGAGTGTCAAATTGAATTTAATCGAAGAAAAATTAAAAACTTTGCCCGAAAATCCCGGCGTTTATCTCATGAAAAATTCTGACGGAAAAATTATTTACGTCGGCAAGGCAAAAATTTTAAAAAATCGTGTCCGCCAATACTTTCAAAAAAATAAAAATCATTCTCCTAAAGTTCTGGCAATGATTAAAAAAATTTCTGATTTTGAAACGATTGTCACAAGTTCAGAAGTTGAGGCGTTAATTCTTGAATGTAACTTGATAAAAAAATTTCGTCCGAAATATAATATTTCGCTGAAAGACGACAAAAATTATCCGTTTTTGAAAATTACCGCAGAAAAATTTCCGCGAATTGTTATCACGAGAAAAAAATTTTCTGACGGCGGAAAATATTTCGGACCTTATACGAATTCTGCGGCGATTAAAGAAACTTTAGAACTTTTGAGAAAAATTTTCCCGCTTAGAACCTGCAAAAATTTTCAAAAGCGTCCGTGTTTGGAATTTCACATTAAAAGATGCTTGGCACCTTGTGCAGAAAAAATTTCTGAAGAAAATTATTTTGAAATTGTTAAGTCGGTTGAAAATTTTTTGAGCGGAAAAACTCATGAAGTTGAAAAAAATTTGCAGGAAAAAATGACGGCTGCTGCTGACGAATTAAATTTCGAACTTGCCGCAAAGTTCAGAGATATTTTGCTGTCTGTCAAAAAAATTTCTGAAAAACAAAAAATTATAAGCGATGTCGGAGATTTGGACGCAATCGGGATTTATAAAAAAAATTCGGAAGTCTGCGTGCAGATTTTTTTTGTGCGTGAAGGAAAAGTTTTGGGGCGTGAAAGTTTTTTGTTGCAAAATGCCGACGATGAAGAAGATTCAAAAATTATCGCAGAATTTATTAAGCAGTATTACAATTTGTCGAAAATTTCGGCGAAAGAGATTTTGTTGCCGTGTGAAATTGAGGACGAAAAAATTTTGTCGGAATGGCTCGGAATAAAATTTTTAAAACCTGTTCGCGGAGTAAAAAAATCTTTGGTGGAAATGGCTAACGAAAACGCAGAAAAATTTTTGCTGGAAAAAATTCAGCGTGAAGAAATACAAAACGCACAAACTTTTGGAGCGGTCGAAGAGTTGAAGAAATTTTTAAATTTGCCGATTCTGCCAAAAAAAATGGAGTGTTTCGACATTTCGCATTTTCAGGGAGCCGAAACAGTTGCATCAATGGTTCGATTCAAAAACGGAATACCCGACAAAAAAAATTACCGCCGATTTAAAATAAATTCGACGGAAGGAAAGCCTGACGATTTTTTATCAATGCGGGAAGTAATTTTTCGGAGATACTCAAAAATTTCTGCGGAAGATTTGCCGGATTTAATTGTAATCGACGGCGGCATTGGTCAATTAAATTCTGCACTGGAAATAATTCACGAATTAAATTTAAAAATTCCCGTGATAAGTTTGGCGAAACAATTTGAACTGATTTTTGTAGAAAAAAAATCAGAGCCGATAGAATTGCCGCGAGGAAGTCAATCACTTTTTTTAATGCAAAGGATTCGCGACGAGGCTCACAGATTTGCGATAACTTATCACAGAAAATTACGTCGAAAAAGAAATTTGGAGTCTGAACTTGATAAAATTTCAGGAATCGGAAAAAAACGGCGAGAAGAATTATTTAAAAAATTCGGCTCAATAGAAAAAATAAAATCAGCAACACTCGAAGAACTTTTACAAGTGCCAAGCATGAATAAAATTGCGGCTGAAAATTTGAAAAAATTTTTCCGGAAACAGGAAGGAATATACTACTTCGACGACCAAAAAAGCAAAAATTAGGCAACAAAGTAGGAATTGGCAGGGAGGTGCAATTTTTTTTTTTGCAAATTTTGAAAATTGTTTCCGAATCAAAAATTTTTTAAGTTACGAGAAATGTCGAACACCACCAAAAAATCTTTTCAACGACGTTGTAATTTTTCACGGCGAATTGTAAAATATTTCAAAAAGCAGTTGGAAATTTTATGGAATTTAGGTGAACGGTTATGAAAATTTTTTTTTCTGCAGGAGAAACTTCTGGAGATTTGCATGGTGCAAATTTGGCACGCGAAATAAAAAAAATTTCTCCGTCAACTGAACTTTTGGGATTCGGCGGAGATGAAATGCAGGCGGCTGGAGTTAAACTCGTCAGAAATTACAAAAATTATAATGTAATGGGAGTTGCGGAAGTAATAAAAAATCTTCGGCGAATTTTAAAACTTTTGGACGACTTGACGGAAATTATTCTAGAAGAAAAACCTGATTTACTAGTTTTGATAGATTATCCTGATTTTAATTGGCGGCTTGCAAAACGAGTAAAAAAATTCGGAATAAAAATTTTGTCGTATATTCCTCCGTCAGCTTGGGCTTGGAGAAAAGGCAGAGCAAAAACTTGTGCGAAAATTGCCGACGAATTTATTGCAATATTTCCGTTTGAACTTCCGGTTTATGAACAGGCGGGAGCAAAAATTTATTTTTTGGGAAATCCGCTGGTTGATACAGTCAAAACAAATTTTTCAGAGGACGAGGCAAGAAAATTTTTCGGCGTAAAAAAATCAGATCACATAATATTATTATTGCCCGGCAGTCGCAAACAAGAAATAAAATTATTACTCCCGGAAATGTTGAAGGCGGCAAAAATTTTATCAGAAAAAAGACCGACAAAATTTTTTTTGCCGATTGCCGACGGCGTGAACGAATCAAAAATAAAAGAACAAATTGACGCGGCAAATGTTGAAATAATTTTGACGAAAAAAAATCGTTATGAATTGATGAAAATTTCTGATGCGGCGATTGCGACATCGGGGACGGTGGTTTTGGAGGCGGCTTTATTAAATCTTCCGTGCGTCGTTTTGTATAAAATGGCACGATTAAATTATTTTATCGGAAAAATTTTGGTAGATATAGAAAATTTTAGTTTGCCGAATATTTTGGCAGGAAAAAAAATTCAGACTGAACTTTTGCAAGATGAAGTACAGCCCGAAAAAATTGTTGAAGAAATTTTAAAATTATATCGCGGAGAAACTTACAGAGAAAAAGTTTTAATCGAATTGAAAAAAGCCTGCAAAAAACTTGGAGAACATGGAGCGGCGGAAAGAGTTGCGAAAAAAATTTTAGAATCCGCAAAAAATTGACAAAAAAATTTCCTCCAAGTGCGGAGGATTTTTTTATTTGCAGAGAAAAATTTTTGTGATAAAATTTGTACGAGGTGGTTAAAATTTCTACCAAAGATATTTTTGCTCAATCTTTGTTAAAACTTTCCGCCAAAAAATCTTTTGAAAAAATTTCTGTTAAAGACATTATAAATGATTGCGGAATTACAAAAACTACTTTTTATAATCATTTTCGCGATAAATATGATTTGGCTGCTTGGATTTATTCTACTGAAGCTGAAAAAATTATGAGCAAAGTAGATTTTAAAAATTATACTTGGACAAATACTTTGGCTGACTGGATAAATTATTCATTTGAAAACAAAAATTTTTTAAGAAATTTGATTTTAAATACAAGCGGTCAAGATTCTTTTATAAATTATGTTGCGAGTGTCAATATAAAAATTATGTTCGATTACATAAAACGCAGTCAAAAAATTGAAAATTTGCCGACTGATATTGAAATTTGTGTAAAAGTTTATTGTTATGGAACTGTTTGTACACTTTGCGAAATGATTTTGAAAGATTGTCCGATACCTGCCGAAGATTTTATAAAATTTTTGGAAAATGCTTTGCCTGAGCCGCTGAAAAGATTTTTATTATAAAGTTGACTTTTCGGCGAAAAAGTAAATTGAAACTAAAAAAATTTTTTATATAATTGTTACTGAAAAATTTTTGGTAACAATTTTTTTTGATTGGAGGGAAAAATTTTATGGCGATGGTGAAAGATTATTTGTACAACGCATTTAAACACGGAATTGAATCAGGAAAACTTCAATACGGTGTCGGACAAGAAATTGCGTCTGCAGAAGTTGCGGAAGTTTTGGCGACTTCAAATTATGATTGGCTTTTTGTTGACGGAGAGCATGGAAGTCACAGCGTTCAATCAATTTTTGAAATTGCTCGTGCAGTTGCGGCTTATGATATGACTCCTGTTGTTCGAGTTCCTCAAGCCGGCACAGGAATTTTTAAACAACTTTTGGATGGCGGAATTCAAAATATTATTATTCCGAAAGTTGATTATCCTGAAGAAGTCGAAAAAATTATGTATTGGGCAAGTTATCCTCCTCGCGGAAATCGCGGATTTGGAGCAAGTGCAGTTCGTGCAGGTCGTTTTGGTCGTCACGCAGATTATTTGGAACGCGAAACGCAAGAAATTTGTATAATTCCGCAAATTGAAAGCAAACTCGGATATAAAAATCTTGATGAAATTGTAAAAGTTCCCGGCGTTGGAGCAATTTTCTTGGGGCCGATTGATTTGGCTGTTGATATGGGTCACGGTTTAAATATTTTCCACGAAGAAGTTGCAAACGCTATGGACGATATGATTGTAAGAATAAAAAGTCTTGGAAAACCTGTCGGAACAATCGCATTGACTCCTGAACAAGCAAAACATTTTGCAGATTTAGGCGTAAATTTCTTGGCAGTCGGAGCCGATACCGCATTTTTGGTGCAAGCGGCAGACAATACACTTGAAACTTTCAAAAAAGCTATAGAAAGTTAAAAAATTTTGGAGGAATTTTTATGAACGAAAAAGTTGTTAATGGTTTGCAAATTATTGTGACGGAACTTTCGCAGCAAGCGGACGGACATTTAATTCAGTCGAGAATTTTTTCGGCTCAAGGTTTGAATAAACTTGCAAAAAATTATGAAGATCATGCGAATGAAGAACGCGGCTATGTCGTGAAATGTATCGACAGACTTCTTGATTTGGGTGTTGATGTCAAACTTGAAGAAAAAAAATCTGCTCCGATTTTCAAAGACGCGGAAGAATTTTTGAAATATGATTTAAAAGTTTCGCAAGACGGTTTAAAATTTCTCGGCGAACTTGTCGAGGCTGCTCGCACTGATTATAAAACTTTTGAAATTTTGGAAGAATATTACAAAGATGAGGAAACAGATATGTATTGGGCTCAGCAGCAGCTTGAATTGATTGCACTCATCGGCAAACAAAATTGGTTTATCTCCCAGATTTAAAAATAAAATTTTTCGCTCCGATTCGTCGGAGATTTTTTTTGCACAAATTTTAAAAAGTAACCAAACCCATTTCTGATTCCTTTTAACTGCTAAATATTTTTCAGGTATCTTTTCGCGGAGAGTAATTTCTACGTAAAAATTTTTCCTTCCGCAATGTTCGGACCGTGTGCGCAGCAAGGGGGAAATTTAATTTTTTTCTGCTTTGAAGGAAAAAATTAAATTGTCAAAAAAAAAAAATAACTTTGAAAATTTATTTAAGTCCCGGCCAAAAAATTTCGATATAGATTTTGTAAGAAATAAACTGCAGAAATTCAAAAAAAGTTTTCTGTAATGTAAAAAAATTTAGAATATAAAGGCGGACGGTCGAAGATCCGCTTACAAATAAAATTTTTGTATCGGCTGAGCCTCAAAATAAAGGTCGGTACAATATATCTGCGAACCAAGTCATTGTGTTCCGTAACAATAAACAAATTAAAACTTCATATGACAATAGGCAAAAATTCGGCATCGGTCGTTTTACGCGTGACGATTCGAATAAATTTTGGCGACGGTCAATTTTTCGTCGGGTTGATGCTTATTATAAAGGCAGTATGGATACTGCTGAAATTTAAGGACAATTTGTTTAAGGAAAAACCAAGGAGGAAAACACAATGGCTATGGTAGTAAAAAATAACATGAGTGCAGTTCGCACACTCAACACTTTGAACAAGAACTCTTCTGCTCTTCAGAAAAGCTTGTCTAAAGTTTCCAGCGGTATGAAAATCAATTCCGCTCAGGACGACGCTTCGGGTTATGCAATTTCCGAGCGTATGCGTGTGCAGATTCGCTCTCTTGACCAGGCTAATCAGAATACTCAGAATGCTTCCAGCTTGATGAAAACCGCTGAAGGTGCAACTTCAAGCACAGTCGAAATTCTGAAATCTCTTAAAGAAAAAGCTATCAATGCGGCTACCGACACTAACACAGATCAGGATCGTGCTACTATCCAGAAGGAATTGGATCAGTACATCGATCAGATTGACGACAACGCATTGACAACTTTCAACGGCAAATATCTCGTTGACGGTTCAAAATCTCAGGAAGGCAATGCAACTTACACCGCAATGACCAACCAGAGTTTGGACAAAGAAACTACCGGCGACACCAAATTGACCGCGTTGAAAAACCGTAATGGCGAAAGCCTTGAAATCAAAGACACCGACTACGTCACCGCTTCTTATGTTAAAAATGGAGACACCTACACAACCAAATTCCATGTTACAAGTGAAACTACACTCAAAAACGTCTTTGAAGAACTCAACACACTTGAAACTGATCCTACTACTCATGATGCTGTTCCTGCTTTCGGAAAAGCACAGACAGAAACCTCTGCTCCTGCAGCGGCTTATACTAGTGTAGACGAGGCTAAGCAGGCGATTACAGATGCAGTTGGTGCTGACAACACAGCTTTGCTTGCAGCGGCAAAAGGCGATGGAAGCAACGCTAATGCACAGACTATCATCAACGCTGCTAAGTACATTGCTGAAAATAGTGCCGATGCAGCCGCAGCAACTGCAGACATCATCGCTGCGGTTGGTACCAGTACACTGGCTGATGCAACAAATGATTTGAAAGGTGCTATCAACACTGCACTCGAAAATGTTAAAGTTACTCTTACGAACAATAATCCTGATGAAAACTACGGGAGTACTTCGGGAACGTTGACAGCAAACCTCAAAGATTCAAGCGGCACGGTACTGAATACTGTTGCAGTGAAGACAGGTAAGGTCGATAAAGATGGCGGTACTGCGGTTCTTGCTGTTGGTGCAGGTAGCGCTAATGCAGACGATGTGGCTGCTTTGGTAACCGCTGCTGCGACTGAAGCAGGTAAAGTGGTTTCAGGAGATGCTGGTGCGGCTGCAAGTATTAGTGACGCGATTGATGCTGCAACTGCTTTGTCTGCTGGTAGCTTTTCTACAACTGCTGGTGACACTCCTAGTGAAGTTACGGCTGCTGTAACAACAAACGTAAGCATCTCTGCAGGTGATAAAACAGCTTATGAAACCGCATTCCTCACCGATAAAATCGCCAGAAACGCAACAGGTGGCGGCGGTGATTTGGAAATCTTGTCAGACAGCAAAATCGGCAAAAACGCTGCAGGCGACATGGTATACACAGCTGACGGCGAAAAAGGCTTGACAGTTACTGCAAACGGCGAAGGTATTACAAAACAGGTTTCCGGCTTGACAATCAGCATTACTGACAGCGAAGGCAATGTTAAGAAATCTGCAAATGCTGCTCTTGACGCATTCAAAACTACAATTTACGCGAAGAATAAGTCTGATGCTAACGAAATGACCTTCCAAGTTGGTGCAAGTGCTAACCAGTCCATTACAGTAGGTCTTGATGACATGCGTTCAGAGGCTCTCGGACTTAAAGGCTCTGACGGCAAGAAAGTCAGCGTAGCAACTCAGGACAAAGCAAATGCGGCAGTCAACGTATTTGACAACGCAATCCAGAAAGTTCTTGATCAGCAAGCGACAATCGGTGCTATCGAATCTCGTCTTGAATACACCAGCCAGAACTTGACAACTTCCAGCGAGAACGTACAGGCAGCTGAATCCACAATTCGTGACGCTGATATGGCTAAAGAAATGACAACCTACACGAAGAATAATGTTCTTCTCCAGGCTGCTCAGTCAATGTTGGCACAAGCTAACCAGAACAGCAGTGCAGTTCTCAGCTTGCTCCAGTAATCTCTTGAAGTGAGTACGCAAGTACACAAGGAATGAAAAAATAAAACGACCCTTGAAACACTTCACGCGAGATAATAATTCGATAACAACAACAGCGGC
The DNA here is from genome assembly GCA_017553205.1 of Selenomonadaceae bacterium. Classification (GTDB taxonomy): domain Bacteria; phylum Bacillota; class Negativicutes; order Selenomonadales; family Selenomonadaceae; genus Quinella. The sequence goes on from JAFZMV010000126.1 coordinate 16,759, forward strand.
TTGAAAAAGCCAAAAAAATAAACGGAAAAAAGTGACCGTTGCGAACTCCTCTTCAATAGCGGCGGTCTTCCGTTTTTTGCAATCATCTATAATTTTATTCAATTCATTCAGCCATCACCGCAACTATTTTTCGCGAAATACTTGCGATAATGGATATAAAGTTTATTGTTCGGTCGCCTGCTGAGGCGGCGGGCGACGCAGACTTTTTAAAACTGAGGAGAAAACCTCAATTTCATTTAACTTTGCTAACAATCACAAGACCGTCGACGGGCGGAATTGTGTGTTAGATAACTACCATTGTAAACCTTTAACTCTCTTGGACGTCACTCAAGAGGGTTAGTTTTTTTGTGTAGAATGATAACACGAAAAAAAAATTTGTCAAAAAATTTTTTCTTGACAAATTCTTGACAAATTCCTTTTCGAGTTAATTTTTTTTATTGAAGAAGTCCCAAAACATCTGAGAACCTGTCTAAAATCTTTTGAGAATAAGGGTAAGTAAAGCCAGAACAGTCATCTGCATTGAAGTGTGAAGTTTACGTTCACAATTTTTCCACAAACGGCGATTCTTTTCCAACCACGCAAAAGTACGTTCCACAA
>JAFZMV010000127.1 GCA_017553205.1 Selenomonadaceae bacterium
ATATTTGAAACCGAATAACGTCCTTGATAAAATGTGTTCGACATAAGCAATTTCCTTTCCGATGAATTTTTAACAAACACATTTTATCAGAAAAAAATTGCTTATGTTTTTATTTTCGGCACTTTACCAACACGCCCTAGTGAAAGGTTCATTGATGAGCGGAGCGGCTAAATTTTTATCAATTTTTATGTAATTCAACGCCTCAACAGTTTCGGTTATCATTATATCAGCATTTCCGATTGAAATTTGATAAGGAATTTCAGCATTTTTTTCAAAAACAATCAACTTTGCATTTTTTAAATTCGCGTGAGCAAATTTTTCATTCGTTCCGCCGGGATTTATCATAACTTTTACTTCAGGTTTATCAATATCGGCAAGAGTTTTAAATTTTTTCGCGTCACTTTTTCTGCACAAAATTGTTTTTCCGAAAATTCCAACGCCGTAGCCGTCCGACATCTCCAAAATTTTTTCTCGTGCATAATTTCTGGAAATTCCACACAACGCAATATCAAATTTTCCGTCCAAAGTATCTTGCGACAAATTTTTCCATGTCGTCGGAACATATTCAATTTTTACGCCCAAACTTTCCGCGATAATTTTTGAGATTTCTGCGTCAATTCCTTCATACTCTCCGGTTTTTTTGTTGAAATATGACATCGGAATATAATCGCCTGTTGTTCCGATTTTTATCGTGCCACGTTGAAAAATTTCTTCCAAATGTCCGGCATCAACATTTTTTACTGACGACAAAAAAATTATCAGCATTAACGCCGACACAAAAAATTTTTTAAAATTCAAATTAAATCCCTCCAAAATTTTTTTGCATTATAGCACATTTTGTAAAATTTTTGACAAGTTCAACAGAGTCGAGAGATTAAACAGGAAAAATTTTTTCTGTGTAGAATGTTATGCCGTCGTAAATTTGAAAAATTTTTAAAAAGACAGATACAAAATGCAAATTGCGGAAACTTGCCGCATTTTTTTTTGAGGTGGTTCGATGGATTTTAAAAATTTTGTTGAAATTGAGTTGCAAAATATTTTTCGGCTGAAACCGACGCAAATTATTTTGCTGAGTTTTGTTTTCATGATTTTTCTCGGAACTTTTTTGTTAATGTTGCCAATCAGCACGCAAAATAATCTTGGGCTGAATTTTATCGACGCTTTTTTTGTTTCAACTTCAGCGTCATGCGTCACTGGATTAACTGTCGTCGATTGCAAAAATGATTTAACTTTTTTCGGCAAAGTTGTAATGATTTTTTTAATTCAAATCGGCGGGCTGGGAATTATGACTCTCGCAACTTTATTTTTTCACTCAATCGGACATAAATTTCATCTTAAACAAAATTTAACTTTGCAAGAGTCTTTGAATCAAAATTCGCAGTCAGGAATTTTTGATTTAATAAAAAAAATTATTCAGTATACTTTGGCGATTGAATTTTTCTTCGCAATTTTGTTGACGATTCATTTTTTTCCTGAATTTGGTTTTGAGGCTGTCGGTTACGGAATTTTTCATTCAATTTCTGCATTTTGTAACGCAGGTTTTGATTTGTTCGGAAATTATGACAGTCTTTGCAAACGCACCGACGATTATTTTTTAATAACCAGCATTGGAATTTTGATAATTTTGGGTGGAATCGGTTTCACGGTTATTGATGATTTTATTCACAAAAAAAATTGGAAAAAATTTTCACTGCACACAAAAATTGTCATCGTTTCAAATATTTTTCTGATTTTTGTCGGCGGATTTTTAATTTTTTTCGTGGAATTTTTTAATGAAAAAACTTTAGGAAATTTGCCGATTTTCGATCAAATTTTTCAATCAATTTTTACGTCAATTTCTTGCAGAACGGCGGGATTTAATACTTTTGATTTGTCGCAGTCTGAACAAATTTCACAGCTCATAATGATAATTTTGATGTTTATCGGAGCAAGTCCGCTTTCGACAGGCGGCGGAATAAAATCCACAACATTTTTTGTAATTTTAGCATCAATGTGGTCAGTTTTTCGAGACAGAGATGAAATAATAGTTTTTGACAGAAAACTTTCAAAAAATTTGCGGGACAGTGCATTTGCAATTTTTACTATGGGAACAATTTGGGTTGTAATTGCCGGAATAATTTTATCTGCGATTGACGAAGAAGTTCACGATTTGGAAACAATAATTTTTGAAACAGTTTCGGGATTTGCAACAGTCGGAATGGGAATAGGAATAACTTCAGACTGGAATTTTTTTGGAAAATTAATTTTGTCATTGACAATGTTGGTCGGCAGAGTCGGAATAATGACATTTATGCTGTCTTTAATCACTCAAAAAAATTCTGTGATAAAATATCCGCAAGAAAATATAATGATTGGTTGAAAAATTTTTTTGGAGGAATTTTTATGAAAAATAAAAAACGAATTGCCGTTTTTGGTCTTGGAAGATTCGGAAGCAGTGTTGCGATGACTTTGGAAGAAATGGGATATGAAGTTTTGGGAGTCGATAAAGATGAAAATGTTATTGCCCAAGTTTCTGAAAAAATTTCGCGTGTTGTGAGTTTTGATATTCGTGATTCGCGAGCATTTGAGCAAATCGGAATAGAAAATTTTGATATTGTTGTCATTGCGTCAAAAAATTTGGAAGCAAGTTTAATGGCGACGATGATTTGCGAAGAAAAAAATATTTCGCAAATAATTGTGAAAGCGATTGACGAAAGACACGCAGAAATGGCTAAAAAATTGGGAGCGACGCAAATAATTTTTTCTGAACGCGATACAGGTCGGCGGCTTGCGATGCATTTAGTTTCTGAAAATGTTATCGATTACATAGAAATTGCGGCGGACGTAAAAATTTTGAGTTTGGAAATGCCGAAAAAAATTTGCGGAAAAAATTTATTAACGAGCGATTTGCGAAAAAATTTTGACGTGAATGTTATAGCGATTATGAAAAATTCAGAAATAATTGTAAATCCTGAGTTGACTCATGTTTTTGCAGAAGATGAAAAAATTTTTTTGCTGGGCACTCAAACGGCGTTGGCAAATTTTGAAAAAGAAATGTTGGACTAAAATTTTTTGGGTAAAAGAAATATCGAAAAAAATTTGCCTGTAACCGAACAAACAAAATTTCGTGTCGCATCAGTTTCAAAAATGTTTACGATGTTCGGAATTATGAAACTTGTTGACGAAGGAAAAATAAATCTTGATGAAGATGTCAGCAAATATTTGGGTTTTGAGTTGAAAAATCCGAATTTTCCCGACGAAAAAATTACTGTGAGAATGTTGGCAAGTCACACTTCAACAATTCGCGACGGAAAAAAGTTACGCACTGCCTCCAAAATATAGTTTGGAAGAATTTTTTAAAACTGACGGAATTGCTTACGAGAACGGAAAACATTTTGCGACAGAAAAAAATTTTTTTCAGTACAGCAATTTGAATTACGGAATTTTGGGAACTGTGATTGAAAAAGTTTCAGGCGAAAGATTTGATAAATTTATCAAAAAAAATATTTTGGAGCCGATGAATATTCATGCGGATTATGTTGTCGGAAATTTGAGCAAAAAAAATTTTGAAAATCTCGGCACACTTTACAACCAAGAAAACGGGAAATGGTTTGCGACAAAGGATAATTTTTCCGAACAGCCGAAAAAAGATTTTGCAGATATTTGGACTAAATATGTTGACGAAGAAAAATTTCAAAGTCTTGAAAATTATAAAATCGGAACAAATGCGACAGTTTTTAATCCTGCAGGAAGTTTGAGAATTTCTTTTGAAGAATTGGGAAATTGTTTGGAAATGATTATGAACGGCGGAACTTTTCGCGGAAAAAAAATTATCAGCAAAAATTCAGTTGATGAAATGTGCAAAAAACAATGGATTTTTGACGAAAATTTGAAAAACGGCGACACTTATGAAGTTATGTTCAGTTATGGTCTTGGACTTTATCAAATTGACGGAAAAAGCCCCGCAAGACTTTGTAAAAATTTTGATATTGATTTAATCGGACACAGCGGAGAGGCTTATGGAATGATTTCAGGATTATATTTTACTCCGAAAACAAAAAATGGCGTGATTTTTATGATAAACGGTGTGGGAGTTGAACCCGGCGTTGACGAAAAAAGTTTTGGAAAATTTGGCAACGGTTTTATTTGGGAAGAAGAAATTATGAATCCGATTTTGGAAAATATTTTTGCAAAATAATTTTTGAAAAATTTTTAGCGGCGTGAGCCGGTTTTTTTTGCTCAACTCAGAGAAAAATTTTTTGCTGAGTGTCAATCTGAAAATTTTTTCAAAATTTCTAAAAAAAACTTGACAAACCACAGGGGGGTAGAATAGCTGTTACTTGTAAAAAATTTAATTTCACAGAAGAATTTATAAAGGAAGTGAAAAATTTAATGAACAAATTTATTTTTGATTTGCAGCGTTTCGCTACGATAAAATATACCGTATGGGGAGACAGTACTGAAAAAGAAATACCGAACGTTGACACAACGATAAATTCAGATACATTCAAAAATAATGTCGAAGACCTCTCCGAATTAACAGCTGTCACAATTCCCCAAGAGGTAGTGGAAATTGTGTCAAATACTTTTGTTGGTTGCTCCAATCTTAACAGCATAACATTTGAGGCAGGTAGTAAACTTGAAAAGATTGGTGAGGCTGCTTTTTATGGTTGTAACAGTCTTGAATCAATCACAATTCCTGCAAGCGTAACTATTACTTCGACGAATAAAGATACAAAAATCAAGCGACAAAGCAACCTTCGATAAAGGACAAATTTTTTTGGAGAAACAAAATTGAAATTTTTTCAGGATAATCGTCTTTTATATTTAAAAGTTCTCCGATTTCCTTTACTGCATATCTTTTTTCTTTAAACTCAATTATTCTGCTTTTGACGTACTCTCGAATTTCAGGGTTCGTCTTTTTTAAATTCATTCTTTCCATATTTTCATTTTACCATATTTTTCGAATTTTTTGTCGACGGAGTAATAAGATAAGCAAATTTTAATTCAGTATGCTATAATTGACAAACTGATAAATAATTTTAATGGAGGCGGAGGGCATGAAAAAAATATTTTTGATTTTAATTGCGGGACTTCTCATGACTTGTACGGCTCATGCTGAAATAAAAACTTATGAAGGTGTCGGCGAATATGTAATGAGTGACTTTGAAACGCCGGAAATTGCCAAACAACGTGCCAAACAGCGTGCAGAACAATCCGCACAGGAAAAAGCAGGAGTTTTTGTAAAAAGTCATACGACTGTCATAAATTCTCAACTTGAATCCGAAGAAATTGAAGTTATGACGAGTGGAATTATGAAAGTTCATTCTGTCGAATACGATAAAAAAATTGACGAATCAGGATTTATTTTTACCGCAAAAGTTTTAGTGGACATTGATACAAATGAAATTGATAACTGGCTGAAAAAAAATGAAACAGAAAAATCGGATTTAATTGAACAAAATAAGGCTTTGAAAAATTCTATAGCCGAACAAGAAAAACAGCTTGCCGAATTAAAAGAAAAACTTTCCGTCGCTGAAAAAAATAATTCTCTTCAATCTAAACAATTCAGAAATCAAATTTCAAATGAGTTTGCACAGTCAGACAATATTTTTTTGTCGAATAAATTTTTTGAAGAAGGAAATATTTTTTACGGCAGGCAAGATTATTACAACGCGATAAATTCTTATACTAAAGCAATAAATTATAATCCCGGAAATGCGGTGGCTTATGTTTATAGAGGAAGTGCCTACGGTTCTGTCCAAAGTTATCAAAATGCACAAGCTGATTATGCCAGAGCGGTGCAGATTGATAACAGAAACGTTCAAGCAAGAATCGGATTGAGTTTAGTTTATTATTATGTTCAAGATTATCGCTCGGCAATTCATGAGCTTAATAATGTTTTAAGCATAAATGATAGAAACGGACAGGCTTATTATCTGCGTGCCCTTTGTTTCAGAAATATTAACAGACCTATTGAGGCTATGAAAGATTACGGATATGCTGCATATTTCGGCTATCGCAACTGAAAAAATTTTGTTTCTGTTCTTGAAAATTGACAACGGCAAGTCAATTTGTTATAACTTACAAGATTTTTTACTTAGTGAATAGGAAGTGACTGGCTTGATGAAATATCAAGAATTGATTTTGGCTCTTCAAAAATTTTGGACTGATAAGGGCTGTATTTTGGGAGAACCTTACGACGTAGAAAAAGGAGCGGGAACAATGAACCCGCTTACATTTTTGAAAGTTTTGGGTCCTGAGCCTTGGAATGTCGTTTATATTGAACCTTCACGCAGACCTGCTGACGGTCGTTACGGAGATAATCCGAACAGACTTTATCAGCATCATCAAATTCAGTTGATTATGAAACCTTCGCCCGATAATATTCAGGAACTTTATCTTGATTCTTTGGCGGCTATCGGAATTGAAAAAGAAAAACATGACATCAGATTTGTTGAAGATAACTGGGAATCGCCGACACTCGGAGCCTGGGGACTCGGTTGGGAAGTTTGGCTTGACGGAATGGAAATTACTCAATTTACTTATTTTCAACAAGTAGGCAGTCAAGATATAAAACCCACCGCAGTTGAAATTACTTACGGTCTTGAAAGACTTGCAATGTATATTCAAGGCGTGGGAAATGTTTTTGACGTTGAATGGGGAGCAGGCGTAACTTATGGAGATGTTTTTCATCAAAATGAGTTTGAGCAGTCGAGTTATGCTTTTGATTTAAGCGACGAAAAATTATTATTCAATCTTTTTGAAAAATATGAGGCGGAGGCTGTCAGAGTTATCAAGTTGGGATATGTTCACCCCGCTTACGATTATGTTTTAAAATGTTCTCATACTTTCAACTTGTTGGACGCACGAGGAGCAATTTCCGTCAGTGAAAGAACTGCATTTATAGGACGTGTAAGAAAACTTGCCAGAATGTGTGCTGAAGAATACTTAAAACAGCGTGAAAAATTAGGTTATCCTTTATTAAAAAATTCTGCGGAGGTGACTGCGTAATGGCTGAAAAAAATCTTTTACTTGAAATCGGAACTGAAGAAATTCCTGCACATGTTATGCCTTTAATTTTGGTTCAGCTTAAAGAACTTGCAGAAAAATCTTTCAAAGAATCCAGAATAAACGCTGAAGAATTTAAGACAATCGGAACGCCGAGAAGAATTTCCCTGCTCGTAAAAAATGTTGCCGAAAATCAAACTGATATTGAGGAAGAAAAACGAGGACCTTCTGTAAAAATCGCACTTGACGCTGACGGAAATTATACAAAGGCGGCTGTCGGTTTTGCACGCGGACAAAAAATTTCTCCCGAAAATTTAATTACTCGTGACGGTTATATTTATGCAGTTGTTCACGAAAGCGGAAAAAAGACGACTGAAATTTTGCAGACACTTTTACCGAAAATTATTTGTGATTTGAATTTCCCGAACAATATGCACTGGGGAAATTTGGACTTTAAATTTATTCGTCCTCTTCGTTGGATTGTTTCTCTTTTCGGTGATGAAGTTATTCCTTTTGAAGTTGCGAATGTTCACAGCGGAAGAATTTCACACGGTCACAGAGTTTTGAGTCAAGGAGAATTTTTAATCAACAACGCCGACAGTTATATTTCCGACTGCGAGAAAAATTTTGTCATCGTGGATCAAAATCAGCGTCGTGCAATGATAACCGCACAAATTGAGGCGGTTGCAAAAGAACGCGGAGGAAAAGCAGAAATTTCTGAAGAACTTTTGGAAGAAGTTTTATATTTAGTTGAATATCCGACAGCACTTTCCGGAGATTTTGAAATAAAATATTTAAATCTTCCGCCCGAAGCCGTCATCACTCCAATGAGAGATCATCAAAGATATTTCCCCGTAAAAAGTTTTGACGGAAAACTCATGCCGATTTTTATAACCGTGAGAAACGGCGGACGCGATTATTTGGACATTGTTCAGCATGGAAATGAAAGAGTTTTGAAAGCAAGACTGGAGGACGCTCAATTTTTCTTCAACGAAGATCGAAAAAAAAATCTCGACCAGCACAGAGAAAAACTCAAAACCGTCGTATTTCAGGAAGGTCTTGGATCGGTGTATGAGAAAACGGAGAGATTAGTAAAACTTTCTGAAAAAATTTCTGACTTGCTCGGTGAAAAAATTTCTGCAGATGACAGAAAAAATTCTGTTCGTGCCGCTGAAATTTCCAAAGCCGACTTGGTGACGGGAATGGTTACGGAATTTACTGAACTGCAGGGAATAATGGGCAGAGAATACGCAAAACTTGACGGAGAAAATTTGGAAGTCGCAACGGCGATTGACGAACATTATATGCCGAGATTTGCTGGAGATTCTCAACCGAAAACAACAGCAGGAAAAATTTTAAGTCTTGCCGATAAAATTGATAACATTGTTGCAACTTTCAGCAGAGGTTTGATTCCGACAGGTTCTCAAGATCCGTTTGCTCTTCGTCGTCAAGCGTTGGGAATTGTAAATCTTTTGACTTCGGCTAATTGGTCTTTAAAAATTTCTGAACTCGTTGAACTCGATATGGATTTGTTGAAAGTCGGCGATAAAGTCGGACGCGAAAAACTTCAAAATGATGTTGCGGAATTTATGAAACTTCGTATCAAAAATGTTTTGTCAAATTCGGTGCGTTATGACGTTATCGACGCAGTTATAAATAATGTTGATGATATTTCCGCAGTGACTTTGAAGGCTCAAGCAGTCGAACAGTTTACAAATACTCCCGATGCCGTGAAAAATATTCAGGCATTTGTTCGCGTTGGAAATTTAGCGAAAAAATCTGATTCCGAAACTGTTGACGAAAGTTTAATAAATCTTGAGGCGGAACAGGTTTTATATAAAGCGTTTGAGGCTGTGAAAATTGTTGCCAGCGAACTTATTGACAAAAAAGATTTTATCGGAGCATTAGACGCACTGAAAAAACTTTCTGCACCGATTGATTCTTTCTTTGATTCGGTTATGGTCATGGACGAAAATTTAGACATCAGAAAAAATCGCCTTGCACTTTTAAAATCTGTTAATAATCTCTTTGTAAAAATTGCTGACTTCGATAAATTAGTTGTCGGTTGATATAAAAAAAATTTTTTTGCAGGAAGTTTTTATCAGTTGTCGAAAGTAATTCCTAATGTCTTTGTGTGTTTGAAAATGGGAAGTTTTTTTAGGCGAAAATTATTGTGAGGGATTTTTAAAAGGAAGATTTGATAATTATGAATGAGATTCCACAAATTGGAGAGGTTTCTCCGCTCGAAAAAATACGTGACTATTTCTCTGCATTGCAGAATTCGACAGACGAATATTTATTTGTGGCTGATTTGGAAACAAATGAAATTTTGTTGTCGGATAATTTCATAAGGGATTTTAATTTTCCCTCAAATGTGGTCGATGATCTTGATACCTTGATTATGCCTTTCATTTTCCACGACGACCGGGAAATTTACGAAGAAATTGTAAAAGTCGTAAACGAGGGAAAAAATTTTGACTCGGTAAGCTGTGAATTTCGTTTGTTGAACAGGGACGGCGAATTTGGCTGGGTAAATCTCCGCGTAGCGGTCTGTGCCGACGAATACAATCAACCAAGATTGTTATCGGGAGTCATATCACGCATGGACAAAGAAATTCGTGCAGATTCTCTTACAGGTCTTTTGAACCGTAACGCTTTTTACAGAGCCCTTGAAGACGAATTGACAGATGCACAACGCGACGGTCACAGCGGTGCATTAGTTGTTATCGGCTTAGATAATTTCAACGTCATAAACGAAACCTACGGGCATCAATTCGGCGACGACGCACTCAGACAGATCGCTCAAGATATGACAAATATTTTGCCGCCCGATATTAAACTTTACAAAATTTCCGGTTCAAGATTTGCGTTTGTAATGCCGGACGCTATGCCTGAAGAAATTGAAATTATTTTCTCAAGCGTTCAGCTCTGCATGCGTGAAATTCGCAACGTTGAGGACACAATTTATTGTACTGCGTCAGGCGGTGCGGCTTTCTATCCGAATGATACAGATGATTATGTAACTTTGTTGCGTTATGCTGAAGTTGCTTTGGAATTTGCCCGCCGTAAAGGACGCGATCAAATTTCTTTCTTCGACAAAGAAGTTTATGATCGTTGGCGTTATGATGTCGGCATGCAGAATTTAATGCAAAATTCAATTGCTCGCGGTTGTGAAGATTTCTTCTTATGTTTCCAGCCGCAGGTTGACGCAAAAGACGGTCATTTAATCGGTGCTGAGGCTCTTCTCCGCTGGTACGATAAGGACGGCAGTGTTGTTCCGCCCATGCAGTTTATTCCGCTTCTTGAAAAATCCAGAATGATTATTCCTGTAGGTCACTGGATTATTGAAAATGCTGTAATGACTGCAAAAAAATGGCAGCAGTATCAGCCCGATTTTCAAATGAGTGTAAATATTTCTCTCTATCAGCTGGAAGAACATATGCTTTTCCCGTTCGTCAAGGATTGTATGGAGCGTCATGAAATTGATCCGCATACGATGACTTTTGAACTTACCGAAAGTCACAGCATTTACGATTGGGAATTTGTCAACAAACAATTTTCAGAATTCCATGAACTCGGTATTCAAATAGCGATGGACGATTTCGGAACAGGTTATTCAAATCTCGCTTTCTTGAAAAATTTCAGCTGTAACATCATAAAAATTGACAGAATGTTTATCAAAGATATTTTGACGAATAATTTTGACAGAAACCTTGTAAAATACGTTATAATGCTTTGCCATTCAATCGGCATGAGGGTTTGCGTTGAAGGCGTTGAGGACGAAGAAACTTATAGATATCTCCGTGACGAATGTAACGCCGATGAAATTCAAGGTTTTTATTTCGGCAGACCTGAAACTGTAGAAGTTTTTGAAAGACGTTTCGGAAAATAAAAAAATTCGTTGAAAAAATACAGAAAATATAAAATTTAACTTGACCGGCAGAAAATTTTGCCGGTCTTTTTTGTAAAATGAAAAATGAGGAGAATTTTTTTATGATTGAATTGAAAAATATTTCTTTTGTGGTTGAGGACAACGGTCATCAAGTCGAGATAATTCAAAATTTAAATTTGACTGTGGATAATAAAAAATTTGTGGTTATCACAGGGCCGAACGGCAGCGGAAAATCTACGCTTGCAAGAATTATTGCGGGAATTGAAAAGCCCACTTCAGGAAAAATTTTTTTCGACGGACAGGACATCACAGAAAAAAATATCACCGAGCGGGCAAATTTGGGAATCAGTTTTGCTTTTCAACAGCCCGTAAAATTCAAAGGAATTAAAGTTATTGACTTGCTTAGACTTGCGGCAGGTAAAAAAATTTCTTTTTCCGCGTCCTGTGATTATCTTTCGGAAGTCGGGCTTTGTGCAAGAGATTATATAAACCGCGAAGTTAATTCTTCTCTTTCTGGCGGAGAATTGAAGAGAATTGAAATTGCTACAATTATTGCAAGAAAAACTAAACTTTCAATTTTCGACGAACCTGAAGCGGGTATAGATCTTTGGAGTTTTCAAAATTTGATTCGGATTTTTGAAAGTATGCGAAAAAATATCAGCGACAGTTCAATTATCGTGATTTCTCATCAAGAAAGAATTTTGAACATCGCTGATGAAATTATTGTTCTTGAAAACGGTCAAGTTGTTCAGCAGGGAAATGTTGAAGACATTCTGCCAAAAATTGTCGGCACTGATTCAGCCGTTAAACCCTGCAAAAAATTCAAAGACTAAATTTTTTTCGTGATAAACATTGCATCGCCGAAAGAAAAAAATCTGTAGCGTTCTTTCACTGCCTCACGGTACGCGGACAAAATAAAATCTCTTCCCGCAAACGCACTCACCAACATTATCAAAGTTGATTTCGGCAGATGAAAATTTGTTATCATTGCATCTACAATTTTGAAATCATAACCGGGATAAATAAAAATTTTCGTGGAGTCAGAACCGACTTTCACGGAATTTTTATTTATTGCCGCCGACTCCAAAGTCCTTACTGAAGTTGTACCGACTGCGATAACTCTTCCGCCGTTTAATTTTGTTTCGTGAATAAGTTTCGCGGTTTCTTCGGGAACTGTGAAAAATTCTTCGTGCATGTCATGCTCTTCAATATTTTCAACTTGAACAGGTCTGAAAGTTCCAAGACCAACATGCAAAGTCACAAAGCCGAGATTAACTCCGAAATTTTTTAAATCCTGCATTTGTTCCGTCGTGAAATGAAGTCCTGCAGTAGGTGCGGCGGCAGATCCTCTTTCGCGATTGTAAACAGTTTGATAGCGTTCCGAATCCTCAAGTTTTTCATGAATGTAAGGAGGCAGAGGAGTTTCTCCGAGTCTGTCAAGAATTTCCTCAAAAATTCCGTTGAATTTAAATTTGACAATCCGTCCGCCGAAATTTGTACGCCCGATAATTTCACAGCTTAACTCATCGCTGAAAAAAACTTCCGTACCTTCCAAAACTTTTTTGCCGGGTTTCGCCAAAGTTTCCCAAGTGTTTGAATCAATTCGACGCAGTAAAAAAATTTCAATTTTCGCACCGGTTTTTTTCTGTCCGATAAGTCGTGCGGGAATTACCCGCGTATCATTAAAAATTAAAGTATCTCCCGCATTTAAAAAATTTTTCAAGTCATAAAATTTTTCATGCAGGATTTTTTTTTCTTCAGGGTTCAGCACCATGAGTCTTGAAAAATTTCTGGGCTCAATAGGTTTTTGTGCAATAAGTTCTTCAGGCAGTTCGTAATCAAAATCGTTTAATAACAATGAAATCCCTCAAATTTCTTTCAAATAAAAATATTTGCGTGTGATAGTTTTTTTATACGGCGACAAATCTCCAATATCTTCCTCAAACATTTTTTCATCAATTTTGGAATAGTTGAAACTTTTCAAATCAATCTTCCATTTTTCACTGACTAAAGTATCTGTCTTACGTTCTTTAAGTTCGGCTTTAAGTTCTTCTTTAATAGTTTCTAAATCTGATTCAATCTGCTTGTAAATTTTTTTCAGTGCGAGAAATTCGCCGACTTTTCTGTTAAGTTCGTTCTCCGTCATGTTTTCCTAAAACCTTTTTCAATAAAGTTTTTTCAATTCAGTGCCTTTGTAATAATGGTTTAAAATTCTGTCATAAGTCCAGCCGCTTTTTGAATAAGCCTCCGCACCGCACTGACTCATACCAACTCCATGCCCGCGTCCGTATCCTTCAAAAATAACTTCGCCTCCTTGAAATTTGATATTAAGTAAAGTACTCGGCAGAGAAAATTTACTTCTCAAATCAATTCCGGATAATTGAACAGATTTTTTTGAGCCGACAATCAGAGCAGTTTTAACCCTTCCTGAAGTTGTTCTGTCATTTGCGGCTTGACCGATAACCAAATTCGACAAAGTTATTGAACGAAGTTCTCCGAAATCCGCACCCATTTTTTTTGCGAAAACTTCTTTATCAACTTTGACATTCCAAACTTGAGTTTTTTTCGCTAATTCTTCGGCGGGCTGAAGATACGGAACTTCTGTTCCCCAAACATTTGCATTTGATTCAGTCATTCCGCCGGAATCAGTATGAAAAGTTGCAAGTATAACAGAGCCGTTAAAACATAAAGTCATTCCGCTTGTTTCTGCAACAGCTTTATCAGTTATACCTGAAATAGAACTGACTCCTTCATAAACTTGACAATGAGTCGTCGCACAAAGATCAAAACCTTCGCTTTGATGAAGATTTTTATTTTTCAGAGTGAAAGACCTTGCCGCAACCGCTTGAGCTTTCAGAGCCTCAAGACTGAAATAAGGCGGCATTTCTTCCGGAAGAACTCCACGCAGATACTCTTCAACAGGAGCAAGATTTATCACGGTCAACGAATTAGAATTTTTATTTATTCTGACTCCGCCAAAATATTTTTTCCCGTTTATTGTTGACCTCAAATTGATTGTCCCGCGAATTTCCATCACATTAAATTTCATCGACGAAAAATCTATCGTGAACGGCTTGTTCGGTTCAATGTTGTCGATTTTTTCTTTTGTTTCGGGATTTATCATTATGCAGGGTTCGGAAACTTGCAAATTGACTTGGGAAACTCCCTTTAAAATTCCGATTTTTCTTTCAGGCATTGAGGCATAAGCCGTTAAACTCGTCGCAAAAAAATATATTGCACACATTACCGCCAAAATTTTCCTGTACAAAAAATTTACCTCCTAAGAATTTTTCCTGCTATTTTAGCATGAAAAAAAATTTTTTGTTACAAAAATATTTTATTTTCAAAATCCATTCTGAAATCTTAAAAAATTTCCGTAATGCATGGAAATTGTCAACGGCAGGAATAATTTTAAATTTTGACGAATAAGCACGCAGTTTTTTTCATGATTTTTCATGATGGGAGGTTTATTTTTTGAAAAGAAAGTTACAGCTTGGAACAGGTGTAGGAATTTTAATTTTTTTGTTAGTGAGTGCAGGATTTTATATTTTAAGTTCTGAAAATAAAACGCCCGAATTGACTTTTATCGAAATTGAAAATTCTATCAAAAATCATGACAGAGAAACTTTTTATAAATTCGTGGATATTGACGGCGTACTTAATTCAAGCTGTGATGAAATTTTGGGAGGCATGGCGGATTCCGATAAATCCATGAGCATTGAGGCTAGAGAGGCAGTAAAAAATTTCACGCAGATGTTAAAAGCTCCGCTTGTTTTGACTTTGAAAACTGCGATTGATAATTATGTTGCGTCGGGAAAATTCAACGAGCCGGAAAATCTCAGCATAAAAGAAATTTTGAGCAAAACAGGTATTGATAAAATTGAATATCGTGGAGTTGAAAAAATTTTTGTCAATGATGATGAATCAGTTGCCAATATAAAAATTTTTCACCCTGAACTTGGAAACGAATTTATTTTGAACGCCGTTTTAAAAATGACTGATGAAGGCGATTGGAAAATTATAAGGCTGCTAAATTTTAGGGAGTTTGTAACTCAAATTGGAGAAATCCGCCGTAACCGGTTGGATCAATATCTGGCAAAAACCGAAGAAATAAATTCTGTCCACGATAAAATTATCCGGGATGCAGAGTCAAAATATAATTCGATTTTGTCAAAAGGAAGTTTGGGGCAGGAAAATATCCGTGCAGAATTAAAGAAACTCATGCTTGACGTTGTAAAAAAAGATTGGGAAAACAGAAAGCAGGAAATTTTTAATTTGAACGTACCGCAGGACGCACAGACTTTGCACAGTCTTAGAATAAAAATTTGTGATTTAGAGATTGGTTATGCTGAAGAGTACGCGACTTGGATGACCGACAAAAAAGCATCTACAATTAAATCAGCCGAAGAAAAACGCCGTCAGGCTCAAACTCTCATGACTGAGGCGAATGTTTTGGCAAGAAGAATGACACATTAAATAATTCGTAATTATAAGAATGTCAGAATTTTTTTATTACGCACTAAAGAACGGGGGGTTTTTTTCGTGATACCTACTGACGAAGAAAAAAGTATTTTGGAGCAAATTTACGGACGACAAGTTTTAAACGGAACGAGATATAATGCTCATCAAATTGTTGAAATTTTGGATTTGACATCAGAGGAGCAGAAATTTTTCAGCAGAAAAAATTTTGTTTCTCCGAATTTTTCGGTACAGACTCTATATAAACTTGCAGGAAAATTGATTCCGTTAAAATTCAATCGTGCAGTTCACAGTCTTATGGTTGAGGCAAAAAATTTTCGTGCAAATTTCTGCAATGTCGGCAATAAAACCGTAAAAGTTGTTTTTGACGAAAATAAACCTATTCCCGAAATTGTTTACAGAAATCTTACACGTTACGAAGGCGAAGACCTCGACGACATGCTCACAAAAATTATGGAAGCGGACAGACGTTTAGATTTTGATTTGCAGAAAGGAGATTTAATTCGCCTTTCCGTTTTTCATACGAATGAAGATGAATTTGCGATTTTGATAACGATGCCGCAAATTATCGCGGGAAGTTTCAACGCAAAAAATTTCTTCAATACGGTTTTCAGCAGTTCTGATTACAAAATATTGGATTCTAAAACTTTTTCCCTTCAAGTTTCGGCGATTGAGGATTCTGTCCGAAATTACTGGCAGAAAATTTTAAAAGACCTTCCGCCATTCAAGGGTGTTCCTTATTCAAAAGCACCTTCGGGAAATTACAACGGAAAAGCCTACCGAGAAAAAATTCCGGCGGATATTGTTTCAGATATGCGTATTAAAGCTCAGTCAAACAAAACTATGTTGATGGCAATTCTTCAAACGGCTTGGGGCTTTTTACTTCAAACTTTGAATAAAGTCGATGAAACTGCATTTTGCCGACTTATTTTAAATTCCAAAAATATTGATTCCGAAAATGCTTTGTCGCTCAATGTAATTCCGATAAGATTAAAAAGTTCAGGAAGTGAAACTGTTGAGGCGATTGTAAATAATCAATTTAAGCAGATGATAATTTCGCAGTCGTACAGCTTTTTTGACTGGCAGAATTTGCAGAGCATGACGGCAGGCAGGGGAGTAAATTTTGATCATTTTTTGAGTTTCTTAAATTTCCAAGCTGACCAAAAAAATTATTCCGAATCAACGGCAGAACCTTTTGGAAAACTTGTTGCAAAAAATTTCTGGGATAACTGCGGAATGAAACTGGCTGTCTATTTTCAATATTCAAATACTGATTTGTCTGTTACTTTCTTTTATGACGCTAATCGATTTCCTCCTGCTGTCGGAATGAAATTTTCAAAAATTTACGATTTAATTTTGCAGAATATGCTTGATTATTGGCAACTGCCCTTTGAAAAATTTATAAATCGCGTCACGGAAATAGTTTTCATGGATCCGCAGATTGTCGAAGAAGCACAAGCACGCGACGACCGCAAAATTATCATGGATTTCATTTCTTCCAACAAAATTCTTCAAGGCGACAATGTCGGAGCAGATCATATTTTTGCAGATTCCGCAAAACTTATTACTTATTTTGAAGGCGACAGAATTCACGGTGAAACTCTTGAAAATAATCTTGTGTTTGTTGTCGAAGGAAAAATTGCTCGCAATTTGGACACGGGCGACGGCTGGTACAATACGCTTGATATAATTTCAAAAGGCGGTTGGATTAACGCAAATATTTTACTCAAAAAATCAGAACGCCGTACAAACATTGCCGGAGAAGTTTTGACGGAACAAGCGACAATTTTGTTAATTCCGATTGCCAACGCTGCCAACGTCTTGAGAAAATATCCCGGTTACCACAAAAATTTTATGAAACATATTTTAACGCAGATGGAAAAATATCAAGTTCTTTGGTTGCAAAGTTAAAAAAATTGAAGGTGTTTTTATGTATCGTCCGAGAATCGGGCATATCGGTTTTTTAAATGTTTTGCCGCTTACTTACGGCTACAAGAAAAATTTTTCTGCGGAGATTGATTTAACTGACTCTGTTCCTGCTGTGGTCAATGAAAAAATGAAAAATAATCTGCTTGACGTAAGTTTAATTTCTTCGATTGAATACGCAAGGCAGAGCAAAAATCTTGTAATGCTTCCGAATTTTTGTGTTCGTGCAGATGATGAAGTTACAAGTATTATTTTGGTTTCAAGAAAGCCGATTGAAAAACTTGACGGAGAAAAAATTTCTATAACTGCAAAATCTGCGACGGCTCATTGTCTTTTGAAAATAATTCTGCAGGAAGGTTATAAAATTTCTCCTGTTTATGACGTAAAAAATTTGACGCTTGAAAAACTTGTTCCAAATGATTCAGCCGCAGCACTTTTTATTGGTGATGACGCTTTGAAAATTTTTCTGCACAAGAAAGAAAATTTTTTATATTATGATTTAGGTCATGAATGGAAAAAAATGACAGGCAAACAAATGGTCTATGCTGTTTTTGCCGCCCAAAAAAGTTTTGCCGAAAATTATTCCGGACTTTTGCAGAATGTCTGTCAAAAAATTTCACAGGGCTTTGACTACGGATTGAAAAATAAAACTGACGCGATAAATTCCGTACTCGACGAAAAAAATTTTACTTTCGATGAGCTGAATAATTATCTCGGCAATGTTATCAAGTGGAATTTGACTGATGAAGGAATTGACGCGTTGAAAACTTTTTATCAATTCGCCCACAAAATAAATCTTTTGGAAGAAGTTCCTGAAATAGTTTTAAAAATTTTGAGGTGATATCATGAAATACGAAATTTTGTATCCTGAGGCATTTCCTGTTGTAAGAATTAATTTACAACGCGGGGAAAAAATTAAAGCCGAATCTGATGCAATGATCGCGATGTCAGATACTGTTGACGTTGAAGGAAAAATGGAAGGCGGAATTTTAAGCGGCTTGGCAAGAAAATTTTTGTCGGGCGAATCAATGTTTTTTCAAGAACTTGCGGCAAATCGCGGACCGGGAAAAGTTTTAATTGGTCACGCACAGCCCGGCGGAATCATGGACTTGGAACTTGACGGATCATACGGCTTAAGAATTCAGAAAAACGGATTTTTGGCAAGTTCTGAAGGTATCCAAGTTGATACTCACATGCAAAATTTGGCACGCGGATTTTTGAGCGGTGAAGGATTTTTTATTTTGAACGCGACAGGACACGGGACAATTTTTGTTTCAAGTTACGGAGTCATTCACCCTATAAATTTGGAGAAGGGCGAAGAAATTATAATTGATAACGGTCATCTTGTTGCTTGGCCAGATTATATGGATTATAAAATTGAAAAAGCATCGGGCGGTTGGATTTCAAGTTTCACTTCCGGTGAAATGTTGGTCTGCAGATTCAGAGGTCCCGGAGTTGTTTTAATTCAAACCAGAAATCCCGATGCTTTTAAAGGCTGGATTCAATCAATGTTGCCTGTCGGAAACAGCAGCGGCGGAGGGTTGTCATCATTTTTGAATGACTAAATCAACTGAAAAATGAGAAAAAAAAAGTTTGTGTAAGAATCTCCTACGGTAGGGAGGTGCGGACAAAAAACTGGACAAATTAAGCAACGAAATTCATTTTTTGTCTGTATTCTATCGGGCTTAAAAATCCCAAAGATTTCTTAGTTCTGAATTCATTACACTACTTCGAGGAATAAAGATACAAAAATCAAGCGACAAAGCAACCTTCGATAAAGGACAAATTTTTTTGGAGAAACAAATTTGAAATTTTTTCAGGATAATCGTCGTTTATATTTAAAAGTTCTCCGATTTCTTTTACTGCA
>JAFZMV010000128.1 GCA_017553205.1 Selenomonadaceae bacterium
CAAAAAGTCCGTTCCCTTCACGGAATTGTTTGCGAGTAGATACTCTGGCATATGCGTATTTCATAAAAAATTCTCCAACAGCTTTGAATAAAAATTCTGAATACCAATTTAATGAGATTATACAAGAAAGAGAAAGAAAATTCAAAAGTGCCAACTTTGGAAAAATTTTTTCTGCAAGCCTCTTTCAAAAATGATAAAATTGTTGGAAGTTTTGAAACGGAGGAGGAATTGCGTGAAGAATTTTTTGGACGACAAAAATGCCGCATATGATGCGTTGGCAAAGAAGGTTTTATCCCGAAAGGCAATTTTGGCTCAGATTTTAAAATTTTCGGTCAAAGAATTTTCTGGTTGTACGTTGGAGGACATAGAGCAAAAAAAATAGAAGGCGATCCGACTTTAACAATCAACACAGTGCCGCTTGATGATACTCTCTACATCAAAGGAAAAAATGCGGAATCTAAAAGTCCGACTGAAGGTCTTGTCACTTTCAATATTATTTTCGATGCGTTTGTTCCGACGGACGGAGAAAAGGCAAAATTTATAATCAACGTCGAACCGCAAAAAACCACTCAAAACATTCACTACAAATTGATGAAACGTGCTGTCTATTATGCGGCACGTCTCATTTCTTCTCAAAAAGAAAAAGAATTTCACGGAGACGATTTTAACAACTTGAAAAAAATTTTTTCGATATGGGTTTGCATGGACGTGCAAAATTATCGTGCCGACTCTATTCAAGAATATCGACTGACGGAGAAAGTTTTACACGGAAAATTTCACGATGAACTCAAAAATTATGATTTGATTACGATAATAATTTTAAATCTGGGGAAAAATTCTACTACACATAAACTTTTGGATTTATTGCACTTGATTTTCATGGAATTAAAAACGTCGGAAGAAAAAGAAAAAATTCTGCGTGAGGAATATGACTTGGAAATTTCAGAGGACATGAAGGAGGAATTGGAAAAAATGGGCGGATTGATGGAACCTTTACCGAAAAGTGGCGAAAAGCCCCCTGCTTTAGCTGTGGGGATGAAAGCCACATATTCCTTGAAAAAATAAATTTGACTTGTATATTTTTGTTGTCACGGACGCGGAAATTTTCAAAGTTGAAACGCGAACAGGTCAAAGCGTCGGTTTTGATTTCGGATTAAAAAATTTTCTAACGTCATCTGACGGCAAAATAATTTCAAGCCCGTTATTTTTTAATAAAAATTCAAAACTGATTGCAAGAGCTTGCAAAAATTTATCGCACAAGCAAAAAGATTCAAACAATCGACAAAAAGCAAAAATTTCACTGGCGAGGATTTATAAAAAGTCATCAAACCAGCGAAAAGATTTTCATTTTAAACTTGCAAGAAAGCTTTGCTTGGAATATGAAAAAATTTTCATCGAAGATTTGAACTTGAAAGCAATGCAAAAACTTTGGGGCAAAAAAATTTCTAACTTGGCTTTCGGAGAATTTGTAAAAATTTTGAAATACCAAGCCGAAAAATTTGGCGTTGAAGTTTCTGAAGTAGACAGATTTTTTGCAAGCAGTCAAATTTGCAATCAGTGCGGCGAAAAAAATCCTGAAGTAAAAGACTTAAAAATTCGAGAGTGGATTTGTCCGAAATGTGGAACAAAACACGACAGGGACATAAATGCCGCAAAAAATATTTTAAAATTTGGGTTGAGGCATCGACCCATGCAGGAGATCGAGTAAAACTTCTTTTTCATTAGAAGTATCGATTTATGATCGCAGAATCCCCCGAATTTATTCGTGGGGAGTATGTCAATTTGAATGCGGCACTTCCCGAAATGTACGCTTGGTACACAAAAAATTTTGAGGAGGTGATCCGCAAAATTTAATGAGGTGAAATAATGCCCAAAATTGCCTTGATAACAGGTGTTACAGGTCAAGACGGTTCGTATCTTTCCGAACTGCTCTTATCAAAAAATTATGAGGTTCATGGTTTGATTCGTCGTCACAGCACGATTTGTACAGAAAGAATTTCTGATATTCTTGACGACAAAAATTTTTTTCTGCATTATGGCGATATTTCAGATTCCAGCAATTTATCAAATTTAATTCGTGAGATTCAGCCCGACGAAATTTATAATTTGGCGGCTCAATCAAATGTCGGAACTTCTTTTGAGGTTCCCGAATACACGGCTGAAGTTACGGGAGTCGGCACTTTAAAATTGCTTGAGGCAGTTCGTCAAGTAAATCCGAAAATAAAATTTTATCAAGCGTCAACTTCTGAACTTTTCGGCGGTATTCCTGAAACTGCTCCACAGAGTGAAAAAACTCCTTTTTATCCTAAAAGTCCTTATGGTGCGGCAAAACTTTATGCCTATTGGATAACTGTCAATTATCGTGAGTCTTACAATATTTTTGCTTGTAACGGAATTTTATTTAATCATGAATCGCCAAGACGCGGAGAAGATTTTGTTACAAGAAAAATTACTGTCGGAATTGCAAAAATCATGGCGGGAAAACAAGAAAAAATTTCTCTCGGCAATTTAAATGCAAAACGTGACTGGGGATTTGCCGGCGATTACGTTGAGGGCATGTGGAAAATTTTACAGCATGATAATCCCGAAGATTTTGTTTTGGCGACGGGAGAAACTCACACCGTCAGAGAGTTTGTCGAAACTGCTTTTGAGGAAGTCGGAATAAAAATTGAATGGCACGGCGAAGGCGTTGACGAAAAAGGTCTTTGTTCAAAGACGGGAAAAGTTTTAGTTGATGTCAATCCTCAATTTTTCCGTCCTGCTGAAGTTGATTTACTTTTGGGCGATCCGTCAAAAGCCGAAAAAATTTTGAACTGGAAAAGAAAAATTTCTTTTAAAAATCTTGTCAAAATGATGATTGAATCCGACTTAAAAAAATTTTAATGGTCTTAACCGTAAGGGGTTATGCTGATGTACAAATTATCAAATGGAGTTGTGTTCCCTGACGTTGGAATAGGGACTTTTGAATTAACGACACGTCTCACAGTAGAAGACGCTGAAGATTTGTTAGTAGAATTTTTACTCCACAGATCAGAATATTTGTCGCTGATTGACACGGCACCAGTTTATGGTACGGAGGAGTTAATTGGAAGAGCCGTAAATCGTGCTATAAAAAATGGGACTCCGCGTAAAAATATTTTGTTGGAAACAAAAGTTCCCAATGGTGCACAGGGGTACGAAAATACACTGAAAGCATTTGAGGAATCTTTAAACAATCTTGGCGTGGATTATATTGATGTGTTACTTATTCATTGGCCAATACCTCGTTTTCACGAAAATGACTGAAAATGACTACAAAGAGCTGAACTTGTCGACATGGCGGGCAATGGAAAAACTTTACAAATCCGACAAAGTTCGTGTTATAGGAGTTTCAAATTTTCTTCCGCATCATTTGGAAAATATCATCAATAATTCTGAAATCCCGCCTATGATTAACCAGCTGGAAATTCATTTTTGGTATCAGCAATATGAAACTGTAAAATATTGCCAACAGAAAAATATTCTTGTTGAATCGTGGGGACCTTTCAGACATGGAAAAATCTTTTCATCTGAAGAAATTAAAAATTTGGCAAACAAATACAACACAACACCGGAAAAATTTTCTTTAGCGTGGATAAAACAACGCGGAATCTTGCCAATACCAAAAAGTTCTTCGCTTGAAAGAATATTAAGCAATTTGCAAATTTCTGAAATAAATTTTGATAAAACCGATTTAGAAACTATCGCTTCATTTGATGATAAAGATGGGCATGAAGATTTTTGGAATTATAAACGACAATTAAATTCTATCGGAGGTTCAGACATGAATAATTTATTTGACATCAGTGGAAAGGTAGCTTTAATTACCGGTGCATCTTCCGGTATAGGTGAAAGTGCCGCTGAAATGTTATCAAGCATAGGGGGGGGGGTACGTAAATTAGTCCTTTGTGCAAGACGTGAAGAAAAACTTAAGAATTTAGCTGAACGCCTGCATAAAAATTTTGGTGTAGAAGTTTTGCCGATTAAGTGTGATGTTTCCGTAGAAAACGATGTTGAAAACGCCGTAAAAACTGCCGTTG
Source organism: Selenomonadaceae bacterium (assembly GCA_017553205.1). Classification (GTDB taxonomy): domain Bacteria; phylum Bacillota; class Negativicutes; order Selenomonadales; family Selenomonadaceae; genus Quinella. Next base: position 4,059 of record JAFZMV010000128.1, read on the forward strand.
AAAAATTTGGCAGAATTGATATTTTGCTGAACTGTGCGGGTATTACGGCTAAATCTAATGACATAACCGAACACACTTTGGAACAATGGAACAAAGTTTTCAACACTAACATGGTTGGTACTTATTTGATGTGTAGAGAAGTTGCCAAGCACATGAAGAAAAATTTCTACGGCAAGATCATCAATGTGACTTCAATGGTCGCACTTCTCGGTTGTGGAAATCAAATAGGCTATTCAGCATCTAAAGGAGGAGTTATCAGCTTTACAAGATCGCTTGCCGTTGAACTTGGAAAATATAATATTACCGTCAATGCAATTGCTCCGGGCTATATAATGACTGAAATGACAAATATTAAAAGCAGAGGCTACGCTTATTTCAAGTCACGCAGTGTTTTTGATATAGTCGGTCAGCCGGAAGATTTACATGGCACGATATTGCTTTTGGCATCCGATGCGTCGAGATATTTAACGGGTGCAATTATTCCCGTTGACGGAGGAATCACCGCTAACTTATAGTGCAGTTTAGATTCTTGTTTATTTTCCTTGTTCAAGTTTAAATTAACAAATACAAGGGGAATAAATATGAATCTTGATGAAATGAATGAAAAGTGTCGTCAGCTTAAGTTGAAGACTTTGCAAATGTGCGTCAAAGCCGGTTACGGACATGTTACCAGTGCTTTTTCCTGCAGTGAAATTTTAGTCGCACTGTATTACAATCTGATGAATATTGATAAAAATAATCCTAGTTGGGAAGAACGCGACAGATTTGTAATGAGCAAAAATCACGCAAGTATTATGTTGTATCCTGTCTTTGAAGATTTAGGATGGATCAATCAAAATGATTTAAATGACTTTGGACAAGACGATAGTTTATTGGGTGGACATAGCAAAATGAGCATTGTGGGTGTTGATTTTGCGGGCGGATCATTGGGAATAGGTTTGGGAGTTGCCTGCGGTATGGCGTACGGCAATAAGGCAGACGGTAAGTCTTTGAAAACTTACTGCATTATTGGTGATGGAGAATGTTACGAAGGTTCAATTTGGGAAAGTGCCATGTTTGCAGGACATAATAAACTTTCAAATTTAGTCGTCTTCTTGGATAGAAATCGTTTGTGTATGACTGCAGTTAATGAAAATATCTTGTCGCAAGAGTCTCTTTTTGATAAATGGCGTGCTTTCGGTTGGTATGTTGACAGAATTGACGGTCACGACATTGCTAAAATTATTTCAGCGGTAAAAAAATCTTTTTCTGAAAATGTTGAAGGCAAGCCTGTATGTATAATTTGCGACACCATAAAAGGACATGGCGTAGATTTTATGGAAGATCAAGTATTTATGCATGGGTGGGTACCCAAAGGCGAAAAAGCGGAAATAGCGTTAAAGCAACTGGGAGGTGCTGAAAATGAATGAATGTCGCGATGCTTATTTAAAGGAGATTGTCAAGGCAATTTATGACGGTGAAGATGTTTATTTGGTTGCAGCAGATTTGGCAGCACCTTGTTTGGATAAACTTCGTGAAGACTATCCTCAGAGATATGTTTCGGTTGGTATTGCCGAACAAAGTTTAATTGCCGTCGCAAGCGGCTTGGCTTTGACAGGAAAAAAAGTTATTGCATACACTTCAAATCCGTTTTTAGTATTTCGTGCTTTTGATCAAATTCGTAATTGCGTTTGTGCCATGAAACTTCCTCTTGTGTTGCTTGGATTGGGAGCTGGATTTACTCCGCCTGATTATGGATTTACACATTTTATTTTGGAAGACATAAATATATTGAGAGGTTCTACTGAACTTACAATTTATAATGTCTCTGATGTCAATCTTGCCGGTTACGTCGCACAAAAAACATTAAATCTTTCGTCGCCGATTTATGTTAGAATCGACAGACTTGTTGATGCTGAATACGAATTGACGACAAATGATGTTGATCGCGGTTTTAGAGTTTTGCATAAAGCGGTTAATAAAAAAATCTGCGTTGTTTCAACCGGCATAATGTCTACTGAATGTTTTGAAGTAATAAAATCTCGTCAAGATTTTTTGAATAACGTTGATTTGATTGACGTATTTTCTTTTCCCTTTGATGAAAAGGCACTTGTTGACGAATTAAAAAATTGCTATAAGATAGTAACAGTAGAAGAAATGCGTTTGCAAGGTGGACTTGGTAGTGCAGTATTTGAAACATTGGGAGATGCGGGAATTTATATTCCCGTTCAGCGTCTTGGTGTAGATATTTCGAGAGGACTTTCGTCGCACTATGGTAGCCGTGAATGGCATTTAAAACAATTTGGTTTGGATAGAAATTCTATAGCAGAAAAAATTGAAAAAAGTTTATCAGACAGGTAAGGGGGAGAAACTTTGCTCAAACTGTTGGATTGTACTTTGAGAGATGGCGGTTATGTAAATAACTGGCAGTTCAATCATAGTAATTTTGACAAAATAATTGTTGGTCTGCAAAAAGCCAATGTTGATATAATTGAAGTTGGAATGATGGTAAAAAATTCATCTGAAGAATTTACAACAAAATTTTCCAATTTTGAACAAATTCCCAAAATTCCGCACATTGAAAATAGCCGCACACTTTTTACTGTCATGTTCACGATGGGAGAAGCAAAAGGTATTGTTGTCCCGCCAAAAAATACAGTAGAAATTGATGCGATAAGACTGGCATATTTCAAGACCGATTATATTGCCGCATTAAAACTTGCTAAAGAATTGAAAGAAAAAGGCTATCAAGTTTTTTTGCAAGCTATGGCAACTTTTATGTATTCCGACAGCGAATTGCACGAAATGATTATTCGCGTCAATGAACTCCAGCCACAGTATTTTTGTATGGTCGACAGTTTTGGGGTTATGTATGCAGATGATATTTTGCATATGTTGCATTCAATAGACTCGGCATTAGATGCACGGATTGGATTGGGATTTCATGCACATAATAATCAACAGTTGGCATTAAGCAATGTAATAACTTTTATTAGTGCCGCAGAGAATTTGAACCGCGATATTTGTGTAGATGCTTCAATTTACGGAATGGGTCGCGGTGCTGGCAATGTTCCTCTGGAACTTTTGATGCAATATCTTAAGAATAAGAAAAATGCTAATTATGATGCTGAAAAAATCTTGTCGCTGTGGAATGAATATTTAATTGAGGATTATAAAACTTATGGCTGGGGCTATTCTTGGGAATATCTCTTAACAGCGAAAAATGAAATTAATTCGGCGTACATTTGGTATCTCAAAACAAAAAATATCAATGACATGGAGACAACCAAGAAAATTTTAAATGATATTCCAAAAGAATGGCGATACACATTAAGACGTGATGTTGTTGATCCATTAATAGTTAAGCATAAGGGGAAGTGCTGATGTTAAAAAAACTTAAGGAATTGCGAAAGACTTGTCTGAAAATGTCTCATGCAGGAAAAGACGGTAATTTACAAAGCGTCTTTTCTTCTCTGGAAATTCTTTATGCACTCTATAACGGCGTTATGAATTGGTCGCCGCAAATTGCAACTTCGTCGGAGAGAGATTATTTAATTGTCAGCAAAGGACAGGCAACAATGGGACAATATGTGGTGCTTTCTGACTTAGGTTTGTTTTCTACAGATGAATTGATGACGTTTTGTAATTTTGATTCGCGTTTTGGAATGCAGGCTGACAGAACTAAATTCCCTGAGGGCGGTATAGAAAATTCCGCCGGTTCACTCGGACATGGTTTTCCTATGGCGGTAGGTGTTGCAATGGCACATAAGATTAAAGGAAAAACTAATAACGTCTATGTGCTTGCCGGTGACGGCGAAATGAACGAAGGAACAATGTGGGAAGCCGCTATATTTGCAACGTCTAAAAAATTATCCAAATTGTGTCTTATTATTGACGATAATGAATCTATTTCAAAAATGTTAAGCATTGGCAGTCTTGAGAAAAAACTTCGGGAATTTGGATTTGCTGTAGCAAATTGTGACGGACATAATGTAAATGAAATTATGACGAATATAAAAAGTTTACAAAAAGAGGCGGAAATGAATCAGTCGCCCGCCTGTCTTATCGCACATACCGTTCGAGGTTATGGTTGCCAAACTTTGATGACAGATCCCTCATGGTTTCACCGTTTTCCAAATGATGAAGAACTGAAGAACTTAACAAAGGAGGTGGATACATTTTGCGAAAACAAATGATAGATTCTGTTTCCAAAGTTATAGCTGAAAATGAAAATACTTCATTGTTTCTGGTTGATATAGGTGTTTGGGGATTTCGTGATGTTTTGAAAAATTATTCTGAACGTGCAATAAATTGCGGAATATTTGAAGACGGAATGATTAGCATAGCGGCAGGAATGTCACTTTCAGGAATAACTCCGTTTATCTATGGAATTTCGCCTTTCATTTTAGGACGTGCTTACGATCAATTAAAATTGGATTTTTGCTATCAGAAATTAGCGGGAAATTTTATAACTACCGGTGCGGCTTATGATTTTTCAAAGCTGGGTTATTCACATTACTGTCCCGAAGATATTGAACTTGCTCGAACCATGCCCGGTCTTGAATTTATTGCCGCAGGTACGCCAAAAGAATTTGAAATCTTGTTTAATTCTACATGGAATGACGGCAATCCAACGTATTATCGCTTAAGTAATTATTGCAATAAATTTGATGCTAAAGTTGCTTTCGGAAAAGCCGCAGTAATAAAAAAAGGTTCAAAGGGTGTAGTCATAGCCGTTTCTACGATGCTTGATTCGGTCATTGAAGCTTGTGGCGATGAGGATGTAACAATTCTTTACTATACAACGCTCGTACCGTTTGACGGAATAACTTTACGCGAAAATTTAGTCAACGAAAAAATCTTGCTGTGTGAACCGCATTTTGAAGGTGCTTTGTTGCCTGCAATTATTGATTCAGTTAAAGATTGTGCCGTAAAAATTAAATGTGTTGGAGTACCGCGTAAAATAAATAGAAATTATGGTACGAAAATTGAAAAGGATATTTGCTTTGGTTTGATTGATAAAGATATTCGTTTAGAAATTAGAAAATTTTTTAATAATTAGGGTGAATTTAATGGAAAAAAATTCAAAAATTTATGTTGCGGGACATCGCGGCATGGTCGGTGCGGCGATTGTCCGAGAATTGAATAAGCAGGGTTATAATAATATCGTCATAAAAACTCATGACGAATTAGATCTTTGCAGACAAGTTGAAGTTGAAAAATTTTTCGCTGAAGAAAAGCCCGAATATGTTTTTCTTGCAGCGGCAAAAGTCGGCGGAATCGTTGCAAATTCCGAATCTCCAGCAGATTTTATGTACGAAAATATGATGATTGAAATGAATATCATACATTCTGCTTGGAAAAATGACTGCAAAAAATTATTATTTCTCGGTTCTTCGTGTATCTATCCGAAATTTGCTCCGCAACCTATGAAAGAAGATTGCTTACTTACTTCTCCACTTGAGCCGACTAATGAGGCTTATGCACTGGCTAAAATTTCAGGCTTAAAATACTGTGAATATCTTAATAAACAATACGGAACAAATTTTATTTCGGTCATGCCGACAAATATTTACGGACTCAATGATAACTATCATTCGGCACATAGTCATGTTATTCCGGCACTAATTAGACGTTTTCACGAATCTAAGGAAAAAAATTTACCGTCTGTAACTTGCTGGGGCGACGGAAGTCCACTTCGTGAATTTTTGTATGTAGACGATCTTGCTAATGCATGCGTGTATTTTATGAATAATTATGAAGGCAATGAATTTATAAATATCGGCACGGGAAAAGAAATTTCTATAAAAGAGCTTACAGAAATAGTGGCAGAAACTATCGGCTACAAAGGGGAAATTCTTTGGGACACTTCAAAACCAAATGGAACTCCAAGAAAAGTTTTAGATGTATCAAAAGCTACTGAACTCGGCTGGAAATATAAAACAGAACTTCGCGACGGAATAAAACTCACTTATGAAAATTTCCTTAATACCCCCCCCCCCTATGTTGCGGACAAAGTAAATATTACGAAAAAAATCGGAATCGGCGGAGTTTATGTCAGCGAAAAAGGCAAAAGATATGTCAATCAGGCAATAGATGCAGGGCGATTGTCACAAGGCGAAATGGTTTATAAATTTGAAAAACAGTTTGCTGAACTTCATGATCAAAAATATGGAATTGCATTGAACAGCGGAACTTCTGCTCTTCATATCGGGTTGGAGGCTTTGAAAGAAAAATTTGGTTGGACAGACAAAAATAAAACTTACAAAGTCATAGTTCCGGCTGTAACTTTTATTGCCTCGTCAAATTCCATAATTCATGCGGGACTTCAGCCGACTTTTGTAGATGTTGATTCAAGAACATATAACTTAAATCCTAAATTAATTGAATCAGCGATTGACGAAAACACGGTTGCCATTATGCCCGTTCATCTTTTTGGTCAGCCTTGTGAAATGGATAAAATTTTGGAAATTGCCAACAAATACAACTTGAAAATTATAGAGGACTGTGCAGAATCGCATTTTGCAACTTACAAAGGGAAAAAATGCGGAAGTTTCGGAAATATCGCAGGGTTCAGTACTTATGTCGCTCATACAATTACTACCGGTGTAGGCGGTCTTGTTACTACAAACGACAGAGAACTCATGGAAATTTCCCGTTCGTTATTGGCTCATGGTCGTGCTTGTACTTGTGAAAAATGCGTTGCATCTGATCCCAGAAAAGTTTGTCCGCTCAGAATGAAAACTAAAATGGATAAGAGATTTATGTTTGTTCGTTTGGGCTACAGTTACAGAATTGGAGAACTTGAAGGGGCTTTAGGTTTGGATCAGATTGAAAATCGCGATTATATTATGAGTCGTCGTAATGAGCATGCAAAATATCTGACTGAAAATCTTTCTGACGTTCAAGAATTTTTGCAACTTCCGTACTATCCCGATTATGTAGAACATTCTTTTATGATGTATCCGATAGTTGTGAAAAAATCAGCTCCGTTTTCTCGAAAAGAATTAACTGGTTTTCTTGAACAAAACAATATTGAAACACGTCCGATGATGCCGCTTTTAAATCAGCCTATTTATATTGAAATGTTCGGAGATAATGAAAAAAGTTATCCTGTTGCAGAATGGATAAATCATTACGGTTTTTATGTCGGTTGTCATCATGCACTGACAAATTCCGAATTGGATAAAATTATTTCTTGTATTCAAGATTTTTTGAAAAATTATACGAGGTGAAAAAAAATTGAAACTTCATATTGGTTGCGGCGAAAAATTTTTGCCGGGTTATAAACATATTGACGCAAGAAAGTTTTCTCACGTCGATTACGTAACAGAACGTCCCGATAAATTGGAAATGTTTGAAGATAATTCTGTTGACGAAATTTATGCTTGTCATTTGCTTGAACATCTCCCACGTTCCATTATTAAAAAAGCCTCGATAAAAGGCGGAATTAAAAATAATCCAGGGGGGGGGGGGTTGGGATTACCGAATCCTCCGCACTGCGTGAATGGTATCGCGTGTTAAAAGTCGGGGAGATATTGAGAATTGCCGTCCCGGATTTTGAATCCATAGTTGAAGAATATCACGATACAAAAAATCTTGATACTGTAATGGGGCTTTTATACGGCGGGCAGGATTATGAATTTAATCATCACCGTCAAACTTATGATTTTAAAAGATTGTCTGATTTGTTAAAACTTGCAGGATTTTCAGAAGTCGAAAGATACGACTGGAAAAAATTTCTGCCTGAAGGCTATGATGATTACAGCAGAAGTTATCTGCCTCATATGGATTTTGAACACGGACGACTGATGAGTTTGAATGTTGTTGCAAAAAAATAAATCGGAGGAAAAATGCAAATAATTTTACTTTCGGGCGGAAGCGGCAAAAGATTATGGCCGCTTTCAAATGAAATTCGCTCGAAACAGTTTATAAAAATTTTTTCAAATGGCGGAGAAAATTACGAGTCTATGCTCCAAAAAGTTCTCCGCCAAATTCATGAAGTCCATTCGGAAGTTTCGATAACGGTTTCGACTTCAAAAACTCAAGAAAAAATTTTGAGAAAATATGTTGATTCAAGCGTTTCGATTTCTGCCGAGCCATGCCGCCGAAATACTTTTCCGGCTATTGCTTTAACGGCGACTTATCTTCATGACGTGAAAAAAATTTCTTTGGAAGAACCAATTATAATTTGTCCCGTCGATTCTTATGTTGACGATAATTTTTTTGCGTCATTCAAGACTATGGCGGAACTTGTAAAAAATTCTTCGGCAAATTTAATTTTGTTGGGAATAAGTCCGACTTATCCAAGCGAAAAATACGGCTATATTATTCCTGCGTCAAATGAAAATGTCAGCAAAGTTCTGGAGTTCAAAGAAAAACCTGATACAAAGACTGCAGAAAAATATATTGAACGCGGAGGATTATGGAACGGCGGAGTTTTTGCCTGTAAGTTGTCTTATCTGCTGTCAAAATCTGCGGAACTTTTAAAAACTGATTCATACGAAGAACTTTTGAAAAATTATTCTTCTCTGCCCGATATAAGTTTCGACTACGCAGTTTCCGAAAACGAAAAAAATATTTTTGTTGTCAGATATAGCGGAGAATGGAAAGATGTCGGAACTTGGAACACTTTGACCGAAGTCATGGAAGAAAATTCTATCGGAAAAGTTTATTTTGATTCGACTTGTGAAAATTCTCATGTCATTAACGAAACTGATACGCCTATTATTGCAATGGGCTTAAAAAATATCGTCGTTGCGGCAAGTCCTGACGGAATGTTGATTTCAGATAAAATCCGTTCAAGTTTTATAAAACCACTTGCCGAAAATATCCATGAACAAATTCGATTTGCAGAAAAATCTTACGGGACTTACAGAGTCATCGACGTTGATGAAAACAGTTTGACAATAAAAGTTGTTTTGAACGCAGGAAACAAAATGCGTTATCACAGCCACGAACACAGGGAAGAAGTTTGGACTGTTGTCGAAGGTAAAGGACGAGTAATTATCGACGATGCAATTAAATCTGTCGAAGTCGGCGACGTGATAAAAATTCCTGTCGGAGTTAAACACACGATTATAGCTGACACTAATTTAAAAGTTATCGAGGTGCAAATCGGCAAAGATATTACTGTTGAAGATAAAATTTTATGGGAGTGATTAAATGATAGTAACAAAACTTGGAGGCGGTTTAGGTAATCAGCTTTTTCAATATGCTGTCGGACGCTATTTAGCAAATAAACACAATACAGAGTTAAAAATAGTGAAAAATTGGTTTGAAACCACAAACGCTCCTTTAGCCTATTATCAGCTTGACGAATTTAACATTCAGAAAAATTTTGTGTCGGAAGAGGAAGTAAAAGATTTACAGTTAATTCAAGAAACGCGTACTTCTTTTATTCCGGAAACTTTAGATGCACCAGATAATATTGTCTTGAGCGGATATTGGCAAAGCGGAAAATATTTTAAGGACATAAGAGACATTCTGTTAAAAGAATTAACTTTAAAAAATCCGCTGGGAAAAATTTCATCTCAATGGAAAGAAAAAATACTTTCTGCCGAATGTGCTGTGTCAATGCACGTCAGACGCGGAGATTATATGACACCAGGCTTTAGAAATCATTCCGGCACAATTCCGTTCAGTTTTTATTATGAATGTATCAGCATATTAAAAAGCCGCTATCCTCAAATGACATTGTTCATTTTTTCCAATGAATTAGATTTTGTAGGAAAAAATTTTAAGTTTGATGTCCCTGTTGAATATGTCAAAGACTGTGAAAAAGGTTGCGAAGAAATATTTTTAATGAGTTGCTGTAAGCACAACATAATAGCGAACAGCACTTTTTCATGGTGGGGAGCATGGCTCAATCAAAATCCTGATAAAGAAGTTTTCGCACCCGATCCATGGCACAAAGACGGTTGGGGAGGACATGATGTTGTCCCCGAAAATTGGACAGAAATTCAAGTCGATTTTGACGAGAATCCAATGTTTGCTCCAACCTTGTCGATTATTATTTACGTTGAAAACGATTCTACAGACATACCGCTTACTTTGCAAAGTGTACTTTCTCAAGCGTTCAAAGATTACGAAATTATTGTTGTTAATTCTGGAACGGACGACAGCGGAAGATATTGTCGTCAATTTGCCACCGTTCGTAATTTTACTTTCTTAAAAACCAGCCATTTAACAAAAAAATCTACTGCTCTTAATAAAGCTGTTGAATGTTCACGCGGAGATTATATTCTTTTCTTGAACGCGAAAGAAATTATTATTTCAAATATGACATTATACATTGCTCAAGTTTTGACAGAATTATTCAACTATTACATCGGTCATGGCGACAAAGGAAAAAGATATATTTCATATGAAGATTACGTTTTGAAATATTCTCCGAATATTTTTTGCTCCACCTCCTGCATTATTGAAGATAATAACGGCAGTATGACTATAGGTGCTATTGAAAATAAAAAGTTCTCTGTTCAAACAGATTCACAGTTTCAAGAACTTAAAGGAGTCACTGAAGTAAATATCAACGGAAGAGATAAATTGATTATGCTCGCGTCTAAGCAAATCAATAATCATCTTGGCACGAAATTTTTTAAACGCAGTTTTCTGAATGAAAATAACATTCGCTTTGACGAAAAATTATCAGCAGAAAATGCAGAACTCAAATTTTTAGTAGATACCTTTATTCACACTGAAAAAATTTCTTTTATTCCACAGGTTTTTTACGGCAGATTGGTGAAAAGTTCCCTGTTTTAACCGTAGATGAAAGACAAAAATTTCTTACTAAATCTAAGAACCTGTCTAAAATCTTTTGAGAATAAGGGTAAGTAAAGCCAGAACAGTCATCTGCATTGAAGTGTGAAGTTTACGTTCACAATTTTTCCACAAACGGCGATTCTTTTCCAACCACGCAAAAGTACGTTCCACAATCCA
>JAFZMV010000129.1 GCA_017553205.1 Selenomonadaceae bacterium
ATCCAATTTTACATTCAATAGTTCACCGATTTTTTTTACTTCGTAGCCTTTTTCTTTGAGGTCAATTATTCTTGTGCGTACATACTCACGAATTTCATAACCGACTTTTTTTAAATTCATTCTTTCCATATTTTTATTTTATCACATTTTTAGGATTTTTTGTCGTCGGAGTAATATGCATGAACCCTAAAATTGTGACAGGATTGTATAAAAAATTTTTCAGAGCGTCAAATAAAAAAATCTCCCGAAGGAGAAAAAATTTTTTGTGTAAGTAATTTGGTGATTGACGTACTTATGCAATTTGGACTTACACAAACTATTTTACACTTGGGGAGGAGGACAAAAAAACGGACAAATTAAGCAACGAAATTTATTTTTTGTCTGTATTCTATCGGGCTTAAAAATCCCATAGATTTCTTAATTCTGACTTCATTGTACCAAACGATGTAATCTTCAAAAGCATCTAATTAACCAAAGTCGCATTCGGACTCGTTCCAATCGTCCAGGAGGGAATAAATTCGTCAAAACAATCGACTATCGGCGACAGATAAACTTTTTCTCCACACTCAAAGCAATGGCGAATTGTTTCCAACTTTAATTCAGGTGGCGGATTTTTTGAATCTCTCAGCCATTTATATAAACCTTCTCTCGTCGGATACCCTAACTTTTGAATTACTTTCTTGACGGATTTTACTTCCTCATAAAGTTTCAAAGCTTTTTCCTTTTCTTCCTTCTTGTACCTGCTACTCCTTTCGGAGTCCGACTTTTCGTCCGCACCACCCCCTTTCTTTCTCTCCCACACAAAAAAATTTCCAGAACTTGGAGGAAATTTTTAATTTTTATTCGTGGCTTGTCGATATTCTGAAATTTTTTCTTCGCTGTACTTCACTACGCCCGCAATTACTATTTTTTGTACCGCTGTTATAAATTTCTCCATAAATTTAAAATTCGGTTCGCTGTCTTTTGTCGATGATTATAAAACATACCAAAAGAGTTGATTTGTTTATGAATTTTTTCGATATGTTTGGGCTTATAGAGCTTGAAACAAAAAGCCTTCACGGCAAATCACCTCCGAAAATACTTTATCAATTCAAATTTATTTTTTCAAGGAAAATGTGGCTTTCATCCCCACAGCTAAAGCAGGGGGCTTTTCGCCACTTTTCGGTAACCTTGATTATAACTGTAAATAACCGCAGCTTTTTCATAACTGGAAAGCTTGTGCATTATATTTCCTGAAAAAAGTTGGTCTTCGTCGTTGTCTTCAATGGGATTATAGGGCTTTCCTTTGATTTTTATTGAAACTCTCGGCGTTCCAAACATTTTTCTGATCACAAAGTTAAACTCGTAATCTTCTCCAAATTTTTCTTGAAAACGTAGCAAAGCCTCTTCAATTAAGAAACAAAGTCGAATTTTATCCTGTTTCGGAACTTTAACCGATTCAAAAAATTTTTCAATTTTTTCAACAGTTTCTGAAACATTTTTGTTATTAAGTTTCAAAATTTTTTCATCTCCAAAATTTTTGTCATTATAGCATAAAAAATAGCCTGAAAGCTAATAAATCTTTAATTTCATTCAATGCCGCGTAAATATTTATTTTCAAGTTTTTCCAAAGTTCCGTCCATTCGCATTTCAGCCAAAACAAAATTGATATAATTTAAAAATTCTTGGTCGCCTTTCTTCATCAAAATTCCGCAAGAATGTTTAGGGCGTGTTGGTAAAGTCTAAATTTTTATCATGACGGTGGCAAGAAGAACAAAATTTAAAAAGCAAACGGACAATTTGTCGTAACGTGTTGCAATGTGTCTGTAGTGTTTGATGCGATTAAAAAATCTTTCGATAAT
>JAFZMV010000130.1 GCA_017553205.1 Selenomonadaceae bacterium
GAAGCGGTAATGACTCTTTGTACGGCGGAGCAGGTGCAGATACTTTAATCGGCAGTTACGGAAAAGATTATTTAAGTGGCGGAAGCGGTAATGACTCTTTGTACGGCGGAGCAGGTGCAGATACTTTAACGGGAGGAAACGGCAACGACTATTTAAACGGCGGTTCAGGTAATGATTCATTATATGGCGGAGCAGGTGCAGATACTTTAACAGGAGGAAACGGCAAAGATTATTTAAGTGGCGGAAGTGGTAATGACTCTTTGTACGGCGGAACAAGTGCAGATACTTTAATCGGCGGAAACGGCAAAGATTATTTAAGTGGCGGAAGTGGTAATGATTCGTTGTATGGCGGAGCAAATGCAGATACTTTAACAGGCGGAAAAGGTGATGACACTTTGACTGGCGGTTATGGTAAAGATATTTTTATTTATTCAAAAAATACGGGCAATGATGTCATAACTGATTATTCTGCGGGAAATGACAAAATTAAAATTTCAAGCGGTTCAATCAGCAAAACAACTTATTCTGGAAATGACGTAATTTTTAAAATCGGCAGCGGCACTTTGACAGTCAAAAACGGAAACGGCAAAAAAATTACCATTAACGACACTACAAAAAAATATTCAAACAGTTTGTTGGCAGAAAATAATTTTGTCACTTCCGATAATCTTGATTTAATTATTCAAAATAATTCTGTCGGCTTGCTTGAAGAAAATAAAATTTCAAGTTTTGAAAATTTAGTTTCAACAAATAATCTGATAACTTATTCTGAAAAGTGATTTATGGGAGGTTTTTTTATGTTGAATAATTGTAAAGCTGTAGAAATTGCAAAAAATATTTTTTGGGTGGGTGCGGTTGATTGGTCACTGAGAAATTTTCACGGCTATGAAACTTCACGCGGTTCAAGCTATAACGCTTATTTGATTCTTGATGAAAAAGTTACTTTAATTGATACGGTGAAAATTGATTTTGCCGACGAAATTATTTCCAGAATTTCTTCTGTTGTCGATCCCGCAAAAATTGACGTAATTATTTCAAGTCATGTTGAGCCGGATCATTCGGGTACATTGAAAAAAATTTCGGAACTTGCTCCCAATGCAGAAATTATTACGACAAATCCCAACGGCTTGAAAGGTTTAACTGCACGTTACGGAAATTTAAATTATAAAACCGTTAAAGCGGGCGACAGTATTTCAATCGGTGAAAGAACTTTGCAATTTGTACCGACTCCCATGCTGCATTGGCCTGACTCGATGGTGACTTATTGTCCCGAAGAAAAAATTTTATTTTCTAACGATGCATTCGGCGAACACTTGGCTACTTCCATGAAATTTGACGACGAAAATAATTTAGAAATAATTTTGGCGGAGGCAAAAAAATATTACGCAAATATTTTAATGCCTTTCGGAAAACAGGCACAGACCGCCTTAAATGCTCTCGGAAGTTTGGAAATAAAAATGATTGCAACGGGACATGGAGTTATTTGGCGGAAAAATATTTCTAAAATTATTGAATGCTATAAATATTGGAGCAGTGATGAAGTTGAAAATCGTGCCTGTATTGTTTTTGATTCTATGTGGCATTCTACTGAAATTATCGCCCAAACAATCACAGAAAGTTTTGCAAGAAAAAATATTCCTGCCGCGTATTATGATTTAAAATTTAATACGCTTTCCGATATTGTTACGGATATTTTCAAGAGCAAATATTTAGTCGTAGGTTCGCCGACAATCAACAATCAGATGATGCCGACTGTTGCAGAATTTTTGAACTATATAAAAGGTCTGCGTCCGTTGAATCACAAGGGATTTGCTTTCGGTTCGTACGGTTGGGGCGGTCAAAGTATCGGACTTGTTGAGGAAGAACTCAAGGCAGCGGGAGTTGAAATTATTTTAGATAAAATCAGAATTGCCAATCTGCCGACAATCGAACAGCTTGACGAAATTTCTAAAACAATCTGTCAAAATATCTGACAACATCTTGAACGATGAAATAAAAGCTCCTGTGAGAATTTTATTCACAGGAGTTTTTTTTTGCGTTGGTCAGCAAACAGGCGAAGAAATTTTTATGAAACGCCCGTGGTCAAAATTCCACGGGCGTTTCATAAAAATTTCGGATAAAAATGATACACTCTGAAAAAAAATAGGTAGTGACTGAAAATGCAAGAATATTTTTCCGAAATAGAAGATCCGCGTCATGCAGGTTATGTGAAACATAAATTGACAGACGTA
>JAFZMV010000131.1 GCA_017553205.1 Selenomonadaceae bacterium
AAATTTTTTCTTGACAAATGCGACTGGGGGGGGGGTATAATTCGTGACATAATTTTTTTATTTTTTTCGTTTGAAGTTTTTGGAGGTGTTTTTGTGAGTTCAATTTTTAATTGTGTTTCTAATACTGTTTTAAGTGGTTCAAATGATAAAGATGTTTTTTTTAACATTCATGGTAAAAACGTTAAAATTAATTGCGGAAAAGGCGATGACGAAGTTTGCAGTTATTTTTCAAATGTTGTTACTGTAAATGGAGAAGCTGGTAACGATTATATCAAAACTATCGGGTGTAATTACGGTTTGATTTCAGGCGGAAAAGGTAATGATTCTATCGAAAACAGTAAAACCGGTTTTAAAATAAATGTTTCAGAGTATGGTGGTTTCTATAAAACAATTAGTGGTGATGAAGGTGATGATTATATAGAAAATTATGGACATCACTCATTAATTTATGGTGGAACAGGTTATGATCGTATTTATAATTATTCACCTTATGTAACAATATATGGCGGAAACGGTAACGATACTATAGAAAATATAGAAAAGAGTGTAATTAGTGATGGAATTAGTGGAATTAGTGGAATTAAAAGTGTCGTGTACGGTGGTAAAGGTAATGAATACATTAGTAATTCTGCACATGAGGTAACAATATCTGGTGGAAAAGGTAATGATTATATTTCAGAAAACGGAGACAGGTATTATAGTAAGAATTTAATTCAATATAAATCAGGCGACGGAAATGATACAATAGTTGGATTTAATTCTAGTGATACATTACAAATTACAAAGGGAAGTTATAAAGTAACAACAAAAGGAAATGACGTGATTGTTAAAGTCGGAAAAGGAAAAATTATTTTGAAATACGCTAAAGGAATAGAAATTTCTATTCAGGATTCAAAAGGAAAAGTTACAACAAAAACTTATGGCTCATCAAGTTCACAAACTGCCGAACTTTTTGCAGAAAATAATTTTGTGACTGTGGATAATCTTTCCGAAATTACGAAAAATAATTTAACGCCGACTGCATTGGAAAAAATTACAACTCAAAATTTTGAAAATCTCACTTCTGAAAATAATTTTGTAACTTACTCGGAAAAATAAAATTTAATCGAAAAAAAATCCCTTCGGCTTGATTGATTCGTCGTTGGGATTTTTTTGAAATAATTTTCGGAGGTGAAATTTGCAGGAAAAAAATTTTCGAGTTGAAATGAATAAAAAATTTTTTTGGAGGTAATTTTATGTACGAATATGTGGAAGATGTAATTTCGACGCTGAAAGTCAGCGTGAACAAAAATCGCGACGGAAATATTTGTCAGGAAGGCGATTCGGTCGCAGGGCAAGAAAATTTTACGTTTAAAGGCTTTGCAAGTTCGATAACTGCGGCTGAAACTGTAAATGATGAAAATTCTCCTGCGTTGCATAACGGCATTTCGGGTTTGGTGTGGCTTTTAAGCGGAACAGATGAAAATTTTGAGCCGACGACGGTTATAAAAACTACGAAGGAGGCGATAGAAAATGAGTAGTGCTGTATTGTCCGTGAATTTTGCATTTGCGGACGCGAGTTACAGAACGTATTCGATGGGAACATTCGCGGTAAATTCGGTTGCAGTGACACAATTTAAAAATCGCTTGAGAACATTTAATACAGTCGATGAAACGACGCAGAAAAAATTTACAAATTTGGCAGACGTTTTGAAATCTGACAGCGGAGCAGCATTAAGCGGAATTAAATCGGCGAGCATTACGACTTCAAATATCACACGAATTTATGACGCGGCAACTTACAGACAGTAAAAAATTTTTTTGGAGTGTTAAATTATGGAAGAAAAAGTTTCTCTGCAAATTTTGATGACAGACACGAATAATAATTTGCTGAAAAAAAATATTGGCTATGTCAATCCTAATGCAACCGACGAGCAACTTTACGAACTTGCAACAAAATTTGTAAATTTGACAACAAATACTTTTGTCAGCGTCGATAAAATTGTTCAAAGTTCTATTGACATTAACAATGATGAGGACGGTGAGTAATTTGTCAGATGTTTATAAATCAACTTACGAAATAAAAATGAAATTTGGATTTGCAGACGGCGATACAAGATCAATAAGTTTAGACAATCCCAAAAATAATTTGCAAGCATCACAAATTCATGAACTTTCAAATTTTGTGAAAAATAATAATTTGTTAATCGGCGACAAATTCGGAGCGGATTCTGCAGGAATTTTGTACGCAGATATTATTGAAAGCACAAAAATTACGCTGGATATTTAAATAAAAAATATTTTAGGGCGAAAGCCTATTTTTTTTGCTATAATTAAAAAAATTTTTAAAGGAGAATTTTTTATGAATGAGCAAAAATATCCTCAACTTGAGCGACTTCACATTTTGCGAACAGAAACGCTTTGCAGTATTCGCGACAGAGCTTTTGACAATTTGCAACTTCTTTTTAAAAATTACAGCGACGGAATTGTCAGCGGTTGCGAATTGCACACAACAAAAAAATCTATAACTTTGAGTTCGGGAATTATTTTGCACAATAATTTTTTTTATTTTATCAAAGATGAGATGTCGATTGATTACGCTCCCACAGAAAAATATGTTATGCTGAAAATTGTTTTTTTGCCGGAAATTTTGAGCGAAAATTTTATTCAGCGTGATGTCAAATTAGTTTTAAGCGAAATGATTGAAGAAAAAAATTTGGCAGATAATGAAATGGAACTTTGCAGATTTAAATTGAAAAGTGGGGCAATTCTTCGCACGAATCACACAGATTTTTTTGATTTTGCAACGGAATTTGACACGATAAATTTTATAAATGTTCCGTACGCCGATGAAAATGAAAGTACTTTGTCGCCGAAAATACTTTTTGAATTTGCGAATGAGGCGAAAGATTTTGAATTGGAAACGGAAGATTTTATTTTTTGTCAAAATGCGTTGAGCAGAAAAATTATTTCTGCGGAGCAAATTGCATTTTATATCGAACACAGATTACAAATTGAATTGCCCGATAAAAAAAATCAGACACTTTACGAAAATTTATGTCTGATTTTGCAGGAAATTACTTCAGGCAACAGACGCGAAATAAAAAAATTAAATCGTCGTCGCAGAGAAATTATGCTTGATTAAAAGATTAAATTTGATAATAAGTAGGTGATCTGATTGGGATTATTTGACAGCGATTTCAATGCGGAAGATTATTTCAGAAAAAAAATTCCACAAATTGACGAACTGAACAACCGTGAACTTTTTAAAAAAATTGTGGGAAATGCTTGCGTGGAATTTTACAAGCAAATTAAATCCGAATACGATTTACTTGAAAAAAGGGTTCTTGAACAAGCTCCGAAAGCAAAAAAATTGCCGAATTTAATTACTTGCGTGATTGATAAAAAAAATTACGACTTGACGGACGAACATTTAAAGCCGATTTTTTTTGAAGATTTGCAGGAAAAAAAAGTTGACGCTCAAGAAATGATTTCTGCCGTCAATAACGGAAAAAATTTTTTCCTCTATACTTGCATGATTCAGGCTGATTTTTTGGATTTAAAAAAATTGTCGGACTCAAACAGAATTTTCAAAGGAACTATCGAAAATGAATTTGGCGAAACTCCCGCAGAATTTATTTTGAAACCGAATAAAAATTATCAGAAGAAAGCCGAAGAACTTTATAAAATTGCGAAATTAAATTTTTTGCCTTGGAGAAGTTTAAATCTTGCTTATTTTTATAAACTGTTCGATGTTTTTGTTACAAAAATTGAGGATTGGAACGACCAACTTGAAGTAAAAAAAGTTTCGATTGAGTTTGATGAGTTCGGCGAAAAAATTTTGTATAATCCTTTGCCGCTCTGGAATATCAATGAAGTTGTCATAAAAGCAAATTCTTATCCTCAACCCGCGATTGACAGAAAATATTTTGAGCATCTTTTGTACAAAAAGCAATTCAACGAAAAAAGTAAATATTTACTCAAGGAAAGCGAATTTTTAATCAGAAATATTTTTTGGCGTGACGAAGATTTATACATAATTTGTGACAGCGACTTGCCTGGCGATTGGATTTTTTATGAATTTTTACCGCCGCCCAATCCCAAAAACTACGAAAATTTTTTAATCAGCAACGAACAGGACGAAAGTTTTTCACAAGATATGATTGAATATTTCGGGCAGAGAATTAAAACTCGCACTGAAATGGTAAGATTTTTTAAATCTTTCAAATGCACGGAATTTTTGCATTTTGTTGACGCGAAAATTATTAACGAAAGTAAAATTTTTGAAACTTACTCAATGGAAAAATTTATTGATTATGAGTACCGCACGGGCGACAGAGAGAAAATTTTTGAATTTCGTTTCAGACCGCACGACGAAAATTTTTATTTGAATCGTGATTTGATGAGTTTTTTGACGACAGAAATTCAACATTTGTTTCCGGAATATAATTGCGTCGGGAAGTTGGTGTGAGATGAATTTTATTTGGGATATTGTTTTGCAGGCGGCAAAAGATAATTTTGAGTCAGAAAAAATTTTTTTTAAATCTGCGGAAAGTTTTTCACCGTACTATGAACATTCTTTTTCAAACATAAATCAAAAAAATGTTGAAAATCCTGAAGTTGAAATAAATCCGCTCTACAGATTTTCTCCGATTTTTGAATATCTTTTGCATCCCGACGTAAAAAATTTAATTTTTCGGAATCAAAAGCAATTTATCGAATTTTTTTTCGATTATTTGACTCATATTTTGGCGGAAGTTGATTTGTGTCATGGAATTACTCAACGGGAAATTTATATTAGACAAATTCGACGGGAACTTTTACGCGGAGATTTTGGAGAGATTGTAAAAAGCGGAATGAATGAACTTTCACGCGAAAAACAAATTTCAGTTGCCGACGAGCTTTTGAAAGTTTTTGAAACAGGCTCAAGCGTGAAATCTTTTTGCAACATTATGAAACAAATTTTTGAGGACTGTTTTATTTATCAAAATAATTTTCACCCTCAAAAAATTTATGTTTATATCGGGCAGGAACGCGACGAAAGTTTACAAAAAAAATGGCAAATGATTCGAGAAACTTTTTTGCCGATTGATATTGAAGTAAGAATTTTTTGGTCGGAGCATTTTGGAATTTTGGGCGTTGATGCAACAATGTTATCAGATAAAATTGCAATTTTTTAAAGAAAATATTGACACTAAAAAAAATCTCCCGAAGGAGAAAATTTTTTATTTTTTCTTTAACTTTTTATCTTTCTTTTGATTCAAAAGATTGAAATATTCCAAGTAAAGTTTGCTTTTATTTAAATCTTTGTCAACGCCGTTTCCTTTTTCGTAAGCGTCACTTAAAAGTTTTAATGCAAGTGGTTCACTGCCGGCTTTTTTCAAAAAATCTATCGCCATTTTATAATCTTGACCGACTCCTCGTCCCGTGTAATACGCTGAACCAAGATAAGCGAAAGAAAATTTATCATTTTCCGATGCACCCATTTCAGCCCAAAAAATTGCTTTGTCAAAATTATTTTTTAAACTCGCGTGATAAGCCGTAATTCCAAAAATTTTTGATAATTTTATTCTTTTTCTGCCGTTCGACTGCGGAATAAAATTTTCTGCCAAATCTTTATCTTTTTCGGAAACTTTTTTTTTCCATTCGTCAGCAGTTTTGTAACTCGTGCGAATAACTCGTTGACCTGTTCTGTAGGCGTACGAAACTACCATTTCCGCAAAAACATCTCCGCCCTCCGCCAATTCCAAAACTTTTTTGAAATTTGTTTGTCGTGCCAGCTTTGAAACTTGTTTTTCGCGTTTTTTGTCTTCTTTAAATTCTTGGTTGGCTTCTTTTTCTGCAGCTTTTTCTTCGGCGGTTTTCGCAAAAGTTTCTGTGCAAAAAAAATTTGACGCAAAAACCAACGTCAACATTAAAAATAAAATTTTTTTCATTCTTAACCTCAAAATTTTTAATTCTTAATTCTATTTCAGTCCGTCAAAAAAATTTTTTACCCAAATATCATTTTCAAAACTGAAAAATTTTTCATAACCGACAAATAAATTTTCATCTTCACGAAAAATCGGAACAACCATAAATCCCCAGTCTTGCGGCTCAACTCGCACAAAAAATTTTACTTCGCCGTTCACAATATTATCCGTTTCATCTTGCGGAATATCTTTTCCGTAAAGTTTTTCAATATCTTCCTGCGTTTGTTTTTCAAATTCTTCAAGCGAACACTGATAAATTATTTCGTGCCGTAAATTTTTTTCTCTGTCCTTCAAATACATCGGCAAAGTTAAATCCTCAATATTTCTTGAAATAAATCCGCTGAAAATTTTTTTTGTGCCGTCGATTAAATTCACTTCTTCGCCCGAATGAGTAAAACCTGTAACAATATACGGCAAATGCGGCGGACGATTTTTAATTTTTATATCCGCGTAACCAAATTTTTTATCCCGCAAATATTTTAATGCACCGTCGATGCATGACATTTTAAATTCGTCTTTGTCTTCGATGATGTCCGGTTTCGGCTTGGATTTTATCAATTTGCCGGGAACAAATTCTTTCAACGCAGTTTTAAATAAATTTATTTTGCAAGATTGTCCGCTTAATTTTATCAAGCCGTAATTTTCTAATTCTCCACTTTCATAAATCGGATTAAAAAGTTGACGAATGATATTGTAAATTTCAGGATTTAAAATCGGCTCAATCTCAAAAATATTAAAAGAAATATCGGGCAAATCGCTGATAAAATTTAAACCGTCAGGATTTTTTATTGTGAGTCTCCATTTGTCTAGAGAAATTTTTATTGTATCCTCAAAAATTTCTTCGTATTTTTGATTTAATTCCCAATTTCTATCAGGTTTGAAATGATTTCCTTCAACAGTCAGCAAAATTTTTATCACGCCGTAATTTTTAAAAAATTCTCGTTTAATTCGCTCGGCAATCGTGAACAAAAAATAATAATTATTTCTTACTCGCAAATATTCCGCACGATTTTTTGACTCCCAATTTTTAAACTTTGTCGGCAAAATTTCTTCAGCCATTTCGTAAGCGTTTTCAAAATCCTGATAAATTTTTTTCACGCCGTTTTCGTCAATAAATCTGTAAACATCAAGATGAAAATTTTTCAACAAATTTTTCAGTGCGGGAATTTGCTGAGCCAATGCAAAAGTTCTTTCGTCAAGAGAATCTTTTTCGCCGTAAAAAGCTCGCTGAGCTTTTATCAAATTATTTTGCTCCAAATGTTTTTTGCAGAGAACTTCAACAATTTTTAATTTCAGCATCTGCAAAACTTTGTAAGTTAAATTATTTCCGCCGAAATCTGTATTTCCGTTTTCGTAGCCCGTTTCAATGTCAATCGCATAAGAAACGCGACGATTTTCAACTTTGAAGGAACACGAAGAAATATCTGTTGTGCCGCCTCCGCAGTCGATGACGAGAGCAGAATATTTTTGTTTGTTGCGAATAGTTTTGCTTTCAATCAATTCGCTGATCGTGTTGTACAAAACGGCAACACTTTCATCAATCATTTCTTTTTTTTCGACGGCATATTCGGGCAAAATTTCTTGAAAAAGATATTGAAATTTTCCTTTTTGCTTGACAGGTGACGAAATATGAACTTGTTTAATTTTTCCTTTGACGTAATCTTCAAGACTGCGAATTATAAACAAAAAAAACTCACGCAAAATTTTTTTACGTTTCACAAAAATTCTTCGTCCGAAATTATCCGTCAATTCCTCTTCTTTTTCGTAATCAGCCGTCCAGCGTTTAATATCGAAAAAAATTGTAAAATTTTCGTCCAAATAACTTCCAAACTTTAAAGCGTCGTAACCAAAAATATATTCGGGATTTTCAGGATTTTTCAGAGAATGAACTGCGATAATTGTCGGAACAACATTTACTTCCTCGTCGTCGTTGTTGTAAAAAACCGCGTATTTAATTTTATGATTGTTAAATTTTACGTCAGAAATTTTTTCCTGAAAGTCTAAAATTCCTGCAGTCGTCGCGGAAGTTCCGAAATCAATCGCAATGGGCATTTTCAAAATTTGCGGTTCATTTACTTTGAAATCTAAAAGCTGCAGACAAAACGCGGGCATATTTTCTTGAATAATATTTGAATCGCCTTGATAAAAATGAAAAATTTGTTCGGAATAAACTCGCTCCAAAAAAACTAAAGTATAATTTTTAATTTCAGAATTTCTGCAGGGAAAATTTCTGTTTCTTCTCAGATAGAGAAATTTTTTGTCATTTTTCTTAGCCTCGACATTGAAAACGCAACACAATTTTTTTTCGCTGTCCACAACAAAAGCATTTGTGCCGACAAATTCTTCGGAATAATCCAAAGTAATTTTGTCAAAAAAATCTGTCGCAAGTCCCTGCCAAACATTTATTCCCGCCGTGCAATTCAAATTTGTCGGTTGCGGCTGAAACGTAATTTTTTCAAAAACTTTTTCCAGTCGCCGGTAATCTTCCTCGCGAAATTCATTTATCAGCAAAGCCTCTTCCGCACCGCGATAACGCAAAATTGTTTTTATTAAAAGTTCTTTATTCAGTCGATTGACAACAGCCGGAATAATTTTTTCACGTCGTGCAATTTCCTGCAGTTGATAAACCGACATTTTTTTTAAATCATGCTCATAATATTTTTTTTGTTCCATAATTTTAAACTCACTTCAAAGCCTCAGCTATTGCGGCATCGGTTGCAATTTGTTGCAACAAGGCATCCATTTCGTCAGCTTTATTTTTCAAACCAATTTCAATATATAAATCTTTTGCTCGATTTGCCGACGCTTGAGCCTCTACAAAATTTTTCTTGTCATAAAATTCCCTTGCGATCATTTCAGTATCTTCAGCCTCAATTTTTTTGCCACGCGAAATTAATTGTTCAGATCCTGCCAAATCATATTTTTTCTGAGCATTTTTGCCCCGAACCTCTTCTTTTAAATCGTTATAACTTTCAATCGCACGCATATAATACATTTGAGCAGTCAAAAAGTCTTTTTCGTCGAAAGCGGTATCGCCCTGTTCTTCAAATTTTTCTGCAGTCTTTAATCTTTCTTTCAAAGTATCCGCAGAACTTTTTTCTTCCAATTCCTTTTTTTCTTTCGCGTTGGAAACTTTTGCAAGAGCATTGTCGGTAAATTGTTTGTCAGCAGGATTATCTGATAAATTTCTTGCTTGGAGATAGGCAGCCTCCGCACCGTCAAAATTTCCTGCCGCCAATAATGCGTCACCTTTTTTCATTGCGTTATTCATTGCGGCTTGTTTTTTCGCAGCCAATTCTTTATCTTGTTTTTCTTGAAGTTTTGCCTTTGCGTCATAAATTTTTGAAATGGCTTGGGAAATTTTTTCCATTCCTTCCATATCATGGACTGCGACAGCTCTTTCTCGTGCTTTTAAATACATTCCTTCCGCTTCATCAAAATTATTATTATTGAAAGCATTATCGCCGAGCAGAAGAAATTCATCTCTGCTCAAATGATTTTGAACACTGTCCAATTTTCTGTTCAGATAGTCATAAACATTTTTATCACTTGCCGCCGAATTTTGCATTGCATTTTTGAAAGCAATATACGCAGAATGATAATTATTGCTGAATAAAAATTCGTTGCCCTGAATAATCAAATCAAACAACGACATATAATTTTTTAAATCGGCTTCTTTTTCTGTATCTTTCAAATCTTGTGCCAATTTCAATGCTTCTCCGCAACTTTCTTGAGCACGTTTATAATTTGACACGTCCATATATTCCATAGTCGTTGTTATCATTTTATCCAAGTTTTCAACTTTATTTTGCCGCCAAGAATGATAAAAATAAATAATTACTCCAAGTAAAATAATCACAATCACGGAAATGACAGCAATTTTTATATAAAGAAGTCTTTTGCGTTCGCGTTCGGGATCTCTGAATGCTTTGTTTACGAAAATTGCAACGATTGTATAAGACTTTAAATCTTTCGGCTGACGTGACAATAAAACTTCTTCCAAAAAGTCTACTGACTCTTGAGGATTGTCGCTTGCCTCAGAAAAAATTTCGTCAATTTCCTGTGAATCAACATTTTCCCAAAGTCCCTGCGAATACAAAGAAATAATATCTGTATCCTCCAGCTTTGTAATTTTTGACACATAAGGTTTAAAAAAATCTTTTTTGCCGAGATATGCAAATAAATTATGACGTTCTTCGTGCTTATCCAAAACGGTTTCGCTTTTGCCTTGTTCAATCAAGTCATTTGCAAGCGACATATCTTTTGAATTCAAAAAAAGTCTGCCCTGTCTGTACATTCTCAAGCGAACATTTCCAGCAGAAACATAACGAAATTTTTCATAATCAGTAACGACCATAATGACCGACGCTTTTAATCTTTGCACGTTTGAAGAATTAAATAATCTTTCGTTAGTTTCGTTCATGTACTGCAAAAGAGTATTCCGCGACATGCTCGGCTTTTCTTCAAAACTCAAAATTAAATGTTCGACCGCTTCTTTTGCCGCTTCAGTATTTCCAAAATCAGTTATACCGCTCGCCAAAACATAGCAAGCATAATCATCAAATTCAACGTAAGCAAAATAATCGTTGTTCGTAAGTTCTGCGGCGGATTCAGAAACAAAAGCCGTTTTAAAAGTGCTGTTGGATTTTCTCATGTTCCGACCTCATTTTTTTTTTTGCAAATTAAAACAGTCGCGTTATCTTTGTAAATTTGCGGAGAACTTTTGA
This sequence comes from Selenomonadaceae bacterium, assembly GCA_017553205.1. GTDB lineage: Bacteria > Bacillota > Negativicutes > Selenomonadales > Selenomonadaceae > Quinella. The sequence goes on from JAFZMV010000131.1 coordinate 10,679, forward strand.
CTGTTTGTATAAAATTATTTGCCAGCGTTTGAATCGAATTTCTTTGACTCAAAATTTGTTCCATATCAACCCAACGCAAAACGTTAAAAATTCCTTCGCTCATAATTACAACCGTATCATTTTCTTCAAGTGTCAACGGCTTATCAAAAATTTCAATATCTTGAAAAGCATCTTGCCCAAGTACATTATAACGCCGATGTTCATTTAACAAAGCAAGCGTTTCTTGTCTTGAAATTTTTCCTTCGGTATAAGCGTGCCTTGCAAGTACATCAACCGTCTGACCTTCTGAAACAGGAATTAAATCTCCATTTCTGAAAACTGCGATTTTGCTGTTGCCGACCAATGTATAAAATAATTGCGAATTTTTTATTATGACGGCGGCAACGGAACTTTCCCCCTGACGCTCCTCCAAAGTGTTTATAATTTTTTTATTCGCGGCATTTGCGGCACGTTTAAAAAAATATTGCGGTTGCAATGAGGCGGTTTCATCTTCAAATAATTCTTTGAAAGTATCGACTGTCAATTTTGCCGCAACTTCGCCATATTGTCCCGCACCGTCTGCAAGCACCATTAAAATTGCACCGTTATTTTTTTTCACGCCAAAATAATCTTGCTGAACATCATTACTTCCCAAATTAGATGCCATGCCGATTTCATATTCTTCTTCTGCAGACAAAATTTCTTTATCTTCTTGAGTTCTTAAAATATGCAAAATCGCCATTGCGGAAAAAAGAATTACGGAAATTATAACGTCTGCCATCAGTTTGTTTCCTTTCCGAATTGCAGATAAGTTTTGTCATCAGTAGTCGGCACGTCTTCCCAACGAAAATGTTCACCGCAAAACGGTATAAATAAAAATTTGCTGTTGCCGAGTTCAATAACGTCGTAGACACTCAAAACAGTCGGAGAATATAAAGCCGCGTCATTATGATAAACTATTCCGTTTGAATCGCCGGGCAACAAAACAGTTTCGTGCTTTTTCGGATCGTAAACCAGAACTGCGTGATTTCTTCGCGAAATTTTATTATCGCCCAAAATTTGTATATCCATATCGTCGGAACGTCCGACAAAATTTTTTCCTTCGTGAATTTTATAATCTTTTCCCTTGCGTGGCCCTTCAATACAAACAATCCAGCCGCACACAGGACGAATTTCAGTCATCAAAAGTGCGTCTATTGTGTCGTCGTCAGCTTTCGGAACTTCTTTTTTTTCAAGAGTTGCCGTTTCAATATTGCAATAAGGACAAATTGTCCCGTAACGCCTTGAACTGAAAAGATGCCCGTTTTGACAGCGAATTAAACCATTCATTTAAATCCCTTCTCTAATCGGCAATTCTCAACTGACAATTACCGATAAAAATGATATCTCCAAAATCCAATTTGCAAGGCTCGGTTGCACTCAATTTGTATGATTTTTTCTGCCCGGCTTTTTTTATGGCAACTCCGTTTCTGCTGTCGAGGTCTTCAATGTACCAGCTGCCGTTGGAATAATTCAAAATTGCATGCTCAATGTCAACCATCGCCGCGTAAGGACTTCGGCTCAAGTCAATGTCAACAAAATTTTCTCCGATGTCTTTGCCGATTATCATTGAAATTTTTCCGTAAAGTTCCCAACTGAAAATTTCTTCACCGGTTCTGTCAATCAGATAAATTTTGCTGACTATTTTTTTTACTTCAGTTTTTGAAACTCTTCTGCCGCTTTTTGAATTGTACAAAATCCAAGCTGAATGTAAAAAAACGCCCACTCCAAAAGCAGTGAGCAAAATTTTCACGACAAAATAAAAATCAGCGTTGTAAATCGTAAGCACGAAAAGAACTGAGATTATTCCGATTAAAGTTGTATATAAATCATATCTTGACATTTATTTCTTGAACCCCATGAACTTTTCAAAAAAATCTGTGGTGTCGAGAGGATTTTTTTTGCGTCTGTCTTTCGCGAAAGTATTTAATTTATCTTCATTGCTGACTTCGTGAGTTTTCGGATTAAAACCGAAAAAACTTTCAAAACTGCTTTGAATGTCGTTGAAATCAACTTTGCCCGAAGTCGTCGAAGTTCTTGCGGAAGTTTGCTTTTGCTGTTGACTTGAAGTTGTACGCTCAGATTTTTTTTGACTTTGAGTTTTTGACTCCGAGTCAATTTTTTTATCGTAATCAAGTCTTTTAACTTCATCTGAAAGAACATCATACGCAACATTTATTGCCCGCATTTTTTCTTCCGCGACTTTTAAATTATCTCTGTTTAAATCTGGATGCCATTTTTTAGCGAGCCGTTTATAAGCCTTTTTTAAATCTTTCGCCGATACATTCCTATCGACACCGAGTATTTCATAATAATTCATTACTGGAAGCCGCCCGTAACTTTAACGCCAGACAATTTATTTTTCATCTGCTTAATTTTAAGAGTAAACTGACCGACACCTTCAGCGTCTGTAAAATCTTCAAAATAATCGACGATAAAAGCGTTAGGCAATTCATACTGGCGAGTAGTTATTCCGCCGGAGGTCACTTGAACTTTGACGCTCCTGTAAGCCTCTTTTTTCTCCGCAGGAACAATCGACCATTCCATAAGTTTTGCAGTACTGTCCGCCGCATTGCCAGCCGATTCCGTATCCGGCAAAATTTTGCCTTTAATAATCATCGTTACGCCAACATCTTTTGTTCTTGCACGACTGTCCTGCGGAATTTCAACCTGAAAACTAATTTGCTCCGTACTCTCTGCCTCAAGAGTAATTTCCGGATCTGCTGTACTGAAAAGAAACGCCATTTAAAACACCTCCTACTCTTCAAAATTGCCTTTAAGCTCAACTTTTGAAGTCAAATCTTTTTTCTGTTTTAACGTAAGTACAAAAGTTCCTACGCCCTCTCCGTCGTCCAAATCTTCAGTGTAACCCATAACAAACGCATTGGGATATTTATACTGCCTGACAATCTGTCCGCCGTTGACAATCTGAACTTGTGCTTCGCGATAACAATCCGCCTGATCCGATGCCATCAACGCCCAATTTGCAAGCTCAACAGTCGAATCGTCAACTTCCGCACCGAGTGAAAAATTTATTCTGCCTGTAACTTTCAAAACAACTCCCAAATCATTTGAACGTGCATTTGATGAGTCGGGAGTGTCTGAAAGAAATTCTACTGCGGTAATTATTGTTTCATCAAATTCCACATCTTTTCCGCCGGTTACTTTAAAACGAAAACCCATGAAAATTTCTCCTTTCAGTCGAAATTTGATTGAGAATTAAGAATGTAGAATTAAGAATTATTTTGTTGGAGTTTTTTCCTTAGTAGTTTTGATTAATCAAATTTGACATATTCATTTTTAATTCTTAATTCTCTTAAACGTGCTTTGCAGAAGTCGTACGACTGGTTTCAATTTCAAGATTCTTGATATTGCCGTTAAACATAATATTCAGCGTGCACATGCCGTTTTCTTCGTCGATATTGTAGCTGATGGAATCGCCTGTTCCGATAATCGCATTGAGTTTTTCGCGTTTATCCATCCACTTACTGGACTGCGATGCGGGATTGCTACTGAAGAAACGCACAATTTTATCCTGCTTGAAGTCGCTCGTCATATTGCGTAACATTCTTTCAATATAAGTTGTAACCTGAGTTTTATAAATCGGCTCATAAACTCCGTTATCTTCATCATAAAGCAAGTTACGGGATTTATAAATCATAACATTCGTAATCGGCAAGCCGTTATAATTCGCATTTTCTGAGCTGAAAACAAAACCGAAACATTTATTGTTAATCTCACCTTTGATAGGATTGGTGAAACCTGTAATTTCTTTCGCCAAAGTCGTATAAACCAAAAGCGAATTATCATCTGCCTCAAGGTCGAAACGAACGCCCGGCAATTCTCCGTCAACATTGCGGCGGAAAATCATTTTGAGATATTCGGGGTCTTGATAAGTTGCAACGATACCTGCCGCAACATAAGCCGCACCGACATAAACTCCATCAATCCAGAGTTTCATAATATCTTGTTTAGCTTTAGAAATTTCTGCAAGGTTGCTGTCTTCATTCAGCGTCATTTTTGTATCGAGAACAACACCCGACTTGTCTTTTGGAATAATTGTAAAGTTCGGGAAACAGGGAATAGCAAATTCACTGAAAGCCTTAGATGTGAGCGGAATTGTTTTATCAATATATTTTTCAATTCCTTCAGTTGCCATTGCGTTGAAAGTATTTTTCTCGGAAGATGCAAAACTAAAGAAACACTGAATACGGAAATCTTTCAACACGTCCAAAATTCTCGTCAAAGATTCAATCGTATTGACATCATTATTCACGACTTCTTTGTTGCCTTTAAAACGCTGACGAGTCAATTTTACTTTTGCTCCCGTATCAAATTCAATGTTCGGGAAAATTGCATACCAAATTGTATGATCAAAATTATTTTTGCCGTTGACTGTATTTAAGTAAGTTATCAAGCGGGGAATATTCGGAGTTTTGATAAGCATTTCATTGCTGATATTCGTGACAAGCAAAGTCGGTTTCATGCCGCGAAGTTTTGAAGGATACTGTTCAAAGAATAATTTTACGCCGAGAATTTTTTCAATCAACGGTTTGACAGTTTTAATAAAATCGTCTTTGGATTCTTTGTAAAATTGTAAATAATTATTATAGTTCTCAATTTCTTTTGCAACGTCGATTGTGCTGACCATAGTCGAAGGCAGCGGGCAAAAAGTTCTTGTCACCAATGCTTTAACATAGTCGTTATGATCTTCGTTGAGTGCCTCATAATCTTCGCCGATAACTTCAATTAAGCCCTCATTAACTTTGTCGTCAAGTGTGACAAGTGCAGTTGATTTTTCTGCTTTCGGAGCCTCAATAACTTTTAATTCGCCCTCTTCTCCCATTGTCAAAACGCCGAGAGCAAGCGGAGTGGCATCAGCACCGCCGCCGCCTGAATTTAAAAGCAAACGAGTTTTTATATCTTCAATCGCAAGAGGCAACATTGCCATGACATTATTATAATTTAAGCTGGCTTCTTCCATCATTACGTTGAGTTTGTCGCCGAGATCCAATTTTTTCGGGTCTTCGTCCTCAAGCTGAACATACTTGGAATAAACATAACGCAATTCTTTTCTGTTTTGCTTAATGTCCTCAATGATTTTGTGCGGAGAAATTAAATCCGTCAAATTTTCAAATTTAAAATCAACATTCAACAAACCTTGTGAACGTTTTGCGTCAACCAACGTGAACAACATTTTCAGAAAATCATTTTGCATATTCAAATGAATTTCTGTAAGTAAATCGTCGGGAATTGACTCCGGCTTTTTCAACGTGTACATAACTTTTTGATTGTTCGCATTGTAGAAAGAATAAACAACGGGATCAAATTTTTCAATAAATTCGTCAAAACTTTTTACGCAGAGAGTTTCAAGAATTTCTTGAATTTTTTCGTCCGACAAACTGTCGAAACCTTTCACGTCGCCGACAAGCGTCAACAAATCCAATTTTTCAGGATTTATTTCTTCAAAAAGCATCGTACCATTAGTTTGGTTGATAATTTTTGCCATTCAACTATGCCTCACTTTCAAAAAAAATCTTACGCCGACTTCAAATTATATCAAAATTTTTCTTCTTGACAACAAAATTTTTTTTGTCAATAATCCAAAAAGTTTCTACCATTGTGTTATATGCACGAAAAATATTTTTATGACAAAAAAACTTGAGGAGGCGAAAATTTTGAAATTTTTAATCGCATTGATAATTTTTCTAAATTTTTTCAGCGTCGGCGAATGTAGAGATTTTATTTTTGTAACAAGTGCCGGTCAATCAATGAATTTTTCCGATCCGTCGCAAAAAGTCGGAGAAAGTGTCGATTGGTTTATTGAAAATCTTTCTGCCGATGATGAAGTCGGGATTATTTCTTTCAACGATTCTGTAAAAATTCTGCGTCCGCTCTCTAAAATTTCGGAAAATCCGCAAAAATTTTTCAAAATAAATTATTTCGGCAACAGTAATGCCGGCGACGCAATTTTATCTGCCGTCGATATGCTCACGCCGAAATTTAACGACGAAAAAATTATTATTTTTATCGGCAACGGAGAAATTCTTTGCGAAAATCAGACTAAAACTTTGCAGTCACTGAAAAATTTTCAAAATGCTCTCGAAAATGCAAAATGGCAAAATATTTCCGTCTACATTTTAAATTTGCGTTACAACGGAAACCCTGAAAATTATCATTCGTTTTCAAATTTCGCGAATGAAATTCCGATTCAGCATGCGGAAATATTTACTATTTTGCGGACAATTTTGCACAACGATTTTCACACGCCGAATTTAAATTTTTACGAAGAAATTGTTAAAGAAAAAAAATTGTCGGTAGAAATTCCTGTTGATGGTGCGAAAAATATAAAATTTTTCCTGATTTCTTCTAATCCCGGCAACGCTACCGCAGAAAATATTTCAAAAACTTTTAACGGAAATTTTATAAAAACTTTTTCTACTGATTCCCCGCAAAAAAATTTTGAATTTGCATTGGATTATCCGCCGCAAACTGCTTTAACTTTGGACGCTGTTATTGAAGTTGAAGGAAGTTTGCAAAAAAATCCTTCGTCGGATTCTCTGGAAATTATTCCAGTTGATTTAAACGGCGAAAAAATTTTTTCAGATGATTTTTTTGAAAATAAAAATATTCGCGTGAAGATTAACGACAAAGTTTTTGATGAAAAAATTTCTGACGGAAGAATTGAAATTGATTTGAGCGGCGAAGGAAAAAATATTTCTCTGCAAAAAGTTTTTTTCAATGATGTCGGAATAATTTTTCATGGTGACGACAAAGACGAAATAATTTTGCCTGAAAATAATTTTCTGCCGTATGTTTTGGCGGTTTTGGCGATTTGTTTAATTTTATTTTTGGCATTTCGCAAGAAAAAAATTCTTGAAAAAACTCAAGAATTTAAAACTCTGACTGAAACTCCCGCTGAAATTTCGGCAGGAAAGTCGATTGAACCACATATTGAAACGGCAAAGAAAAAAATTACTTTAATGCCGAAGCCGATTAAAGAAAAAACTTTGCCTGAAAAAATCGAGGAAACAAAAAAATTCTCCTTCAACGGCAAATTTGCAATTTATTTTACAAAAATTGCGACTGAAGAAGAAATAGAGCCGAGAGAATTTAATTTATTCAGATTGAATGTGTCTGAAATAAATTTACAGGAAATTTTAAAAAGTTGCGGTATTGAAGAAAAATTTGTCGGTGCGGAAAATATTTTATTTACTCCGAGCAAGAGAGGAATTTTTTTGAAAAATGATTCGGATTGTACGATTTTAAAAAGAAATAATTTAATTGCAAAAGGTCGGCAAATTGAAATTTTTTATAATGATTCGATAAATATTGAGTCTGAAGATGAAATTTCAGAATTTATTTTGATGTACAAAAGTTTGAAACCGAGTTGAAAATTATGGATAGAAAATTTTTTTGGGACGAAGATGTTTTGAGAATTCAAAATGAAGTGAGGAGGTATAAAAATGAGCAAAGAATACATGTCGGCAATGTCGATGATAAAATGCAGCGGAGCGACAGTTCCGGCTCCGATTCCGATTCAATGTCCGATAAGTCACGGGGTAATTTCTTGCAAAACTCATCTGCCACTTTTAAACGCGAATGATCATATGCCTTTTGTAAATATTTTACCTTTCGGGACATGTAAAATGATTCCGCCGACTCCTGCAGGTCCTGTACCTTGCGTACCGGCAATAATTATGGCGTGGAAAAAATGCGATATGCATTATTTTATCGGAGGTGCACCTGCTTTGACAAAAGACAGCTTTTTGACTTGCACTTTCGGCGGCACTATAAAATTTCAATAAAATTTTTTGGAGGAGTATTATGAAAGAAAAAAGTTTCGTTGATGAATTATCGCAAGAGGAACGTCGAGCGATAAAAGAAAATCACCCGATTCAACCGCAGTTAATTTTTAAAATTATTCGCACGGAAGGCGAAGAAGAATTGAGAAGAAAATTTGTTGCACTCGCATTTTCAGCGTTAGCGGCAGGAATTTTTGTTTCATTTTCATTTTTTTTTCGATCCGTCTTTCATTTTCATATGGGTGATTCACAATTTGAACCGCTGATTTCAAGTTTCGGTTACACGGTAGGATTTGTAATTGTAATTCTCGGAAGAATGCAACTTTTTACAGAGAACCCGATAACAACAATAATCCCGTTGCTTTGCAATTTTACTGGAAAAGAATTTTTTAAAGTCGTCAGATTGTGGAGCATAGTATTTTTTTTCAATATTATCGGCACGTCTATAGCGGCAACATTTTTTTCTTTTAATTACGCAGTTTCACCTGAATTTGAAAATGCAATGCACGAAGTTGCAAGAAATGTTATGAGGTTAGACGCGATTGAAAATATTTTTCGAGGAATACCGGCAGGAATAATAATTGCGGTTTTGGTGTGGATAGCTCCGCAGACAAGAAATTTCAGACTCAGTACAATAATATTTTTAGTGTATTTCATAGCTTTGGGAGATTTTTCGCATGTTGTGGTCGGTTCATGCGAAATGGCTTTTGAAATTATTGAAGGTGACGCGAATTTTTTTGATTATTTCTTTAAATTCTTAATCCCGACAGGGATAGGAAATGTAATCGGCGGAACGGTAATTTTTACTTTGCTGATTCATAATCAAGTACGCGAAGAATTGATGAAGTCATAAAAGATTTTTTATAAAAATTTCGGCTAATTTTTTCAGCGGAGCATGTTCTCCGCTTTTTTTTATTCAATAGAAACTTTTTCTAAAACTATTCCGACAGGCTCGCGACGCAATAAACATTCTGCCGCGTCTAAATTTATCAGCCAAATATCTTGTGCGGGCAGTTTGCAATGCAAAATTCTTTTTTCAAAAAATTCTTCGCTCTCCAGCAAATTTTTATTTAAAATTATTTTTTTCGCCTTGCCCTGCACAATTTCTATTTTTTCGCTCAAAACTTCAGAAATTTTTAAATACGGCAACCAATACAACGGCATTGCAAAATTTTTCGGATTTTTTATGTTGTAAAGCTGAACGCCTTTAAATTCCAAATTCGGCTCCAAAAATTCAAAAAGTTTTTGCAGTCTGTCGTGTATTAAAAATGTCGGTTCAAATAAAATATCACACTCAATAATTTTTCCGCCATAATAAGCCACCGAGTCATCAATTTCAGCAAAAATTTTTTCGTCGATGTAGTACGGATAATTTTTTCTGTCAAAATTTTTTGCGTTTTGAATCGTCAGCACGTCACTGTCTTTTTTCAATAAAAACCACTCAGTCATCTTCATCAGGTTTTTTCCATTTCCACAAATTCTCATCATTGGCATCGCCGACAATTCCCTCATCTTTTGCGGCAATGGTTTCTTTCTTTTCGGATTTAGTGCCGTCAGGTTTTACTATAGTAGTTGTAATAACTTTTGAGCCGTCGGGATTTGTAGTTGTAACTGCCGTTTCTGTTGATTTATCGCTCAATATTTGGGTTTCAGTAGTAGTTTCAGCTATATCGCTTGATTCTTTGCCTTTAATCTGGTTATCAAGTTCTTTCGCATTCTTCACATATTTATATGTATTATCAAGGTCTTTTGCAATATTATCGGTAGTCCACCCTGAACCGTCTGACGCATATGCTTGAACGCCACTTCCAAGCATTGTTGCACCGTCCGAAACTCCGCGAATTGTTTTTGTAACGGCACTATCTTTGCCGAAAACTGTCGCTGAAGCGTCCGCCACGTCTCCTGCAAGTTTTCCTGCAGTATTTGCCGCTTTGCCAATATCGCCCATAACTGAAGAAAATGTCATGCTGTCAAGGTTCGGACCTGTTGCAGAAATATCATTATCAGTAGCGTTTCCATTACCTGCATTTTCTTTACTTTTATTAACAATTTTGTTTACTACAAGCGTAAAATGTCCGTCGCCGTTAGTATCAAAATATTCATTGTAACTTCCGACAAACGCATCTTTCAAGACAATCGCACGAAATTGTCTGTCGTCTGTCGAAAAAACTGTTGCAACAACATGACGATAATATTCGTTATATGTAGCTTTAGGAGCATTTTCATTCACATTGTCAGGACGGGCAGAAGTTGAAACAGTAAGCGGAGTATTTGCCCACTGCCAAATTCGTGAAGTATCTTTTTTTTTCGCAGTTTCTTTTCCAAGTTTAAATAAAATATTCGGATATTCCAAATTTCCTTTCACAGTCAAAGTATGTACCAAAGCCTTTGAGCCGACATCTTCAAAATTTTCCAATGCTCCCTCTACAGCTGCAGACTTTTGATATTTTGAATAACGTGAAACAGCTGTTTGAAAAGTCATTTCAGTAACATTTCCTGTCAATGCAACGCTTTTTTCATCTGAAATTTTATTGGCGTAAGTATCCCAAACTTCAAAACCTACAAGATTTGAAACGCCCTCCACAGCTCCGGCTGCCATGTGAGTCTTCCAATCTGTATTTCCGGTAAACTCTCCTATTTTGGCATCTGTTGCGTCATTGCCGAACAAAATATAAACCGAATAATTCATAAAAATCCCTCCAATCTACTTTTCAACGCAATGAATTTTATTCAACTGCGAAAATTTATTTTCCAAAAAATTCACGTTCAACAAATAGCAGTGATACATTCTGAAATTTGCAAAATATTCGTCCTCCGCCGCGTCCTCAGGTTCTGAACTGCAATTTTCAAAATCACAATCTTTTAAATTACATTCAAAAAAATCACCTCCGGCAAATTGACAATTTAAAAATTTCGTAGAAAAAAATTTGCAACGAAGAAATTGAGCGTCACACAAATTTATATCGGAAAAAATAAATTTGTCAAAAATGCAGTCCTCAAAAAAACAATGACGCAAATTTAAATTTTCAAAACTTTTTCCGCGAAAAAATTTTTTCTTAATCGGTCGGAAAGTTGTATCAAAATTTTTTTCCAAATTCAACAAATCGACTTCGGGCAACTCTGCAAAAATTCTTTCTTGCCAATCAAGATAAGTTCCGCAAGTTATATAAAAATTTTCAGCTTTTTGCAGTTCGTCATATTCATCTGAAAAACTTACCAAAAATCCAAAATATTTAGCATTGCAGGCAAAAATATAAATCAACTTGTCCAGCGTTCCCCAAAACAAAGATTTTATTTCGACTTTGGAAACTTGACTGCGAATATAAAAACTTTCGTCAAGAGCGTCCGCAGTAAAACTTTCCCAAAATTTTAACAAAAAATCTGCATTATGACGACTTCTCGCCCAACTTTTGCCGTAAAACCAATCTTCATCATAAAAATCAATTTGTAAAGTCGGATTTTTTTCTATAACCGAAGTATTTAAAAATGAAACGCTGATATACGCACAAATTTTTTTTTCGATTTTTTGAGTCTCGACAGCATTTTTTATTGCAGAGCGAACATTTATTAAAAAATTTTTTCTCAACTCAGCAAAATTTTTAGAAAAAAATTCTCCAGACTTTCTTAAAAATTCCAGTTCTAATTTCTTATAACGTTCGGTTTTGTATTCTTCAAAATTTTTTATCATCTCATTCACCGACAATAATATTGTTGCCGCCCATTCCGATTTGATTTGACAAAATTTTAACGTGTGACTGTCCGCTTTGAGCAGAAATTTCTTTTCCCGAAACAACTTGAATTTTACCCTTCGCGTCAAAATTTATATTTCCGTCCGCACTCAAAATAATATCTTTCGCGGAAACAATATTCACGCCTTTATCTTTGTCAATCAAAATAAAAGTTTTTTGATGGTCTGCGATAATTTCAACGCTTTTTTCAGTCAATAAAATTTCACGACCGCCGGGAGCTTTCAAAGATTTATTTTTCGGATCTTTAAGCGGTGCGGTATTTATCGAACTCATCGCGAAAGCGTCGGAAGTATCAATCGAAGGAAATAAAATTCTGACATAATCATCAACTTCAGGCATAACGTACCAGCCGGAACCGTCCGCACTCGAATAAGAAGTTGCGAAAGGATACATTGCAGTAGATTTTGAATCAAAACTTTTATCAATGTCAACAAAATGAGCTTGAATTTTATCTTTCTCAACTTTCTTGACTTGAGCTCGAAAAATTCTTCCGGAAATATTTTTTTGCTCTTCAATCGGCACGATAAACGCACTTTTCCCGACAACTTCATAATTTACTTTCAAAAAATCGTCAGCAAAACTTGCTCGAAAACTTTTCACGCGATAACTTTTTTTATCAAATTTAACTTCGTCGCCGACATTTAAAAATTCGTAATTGCTTTCAAGTTGCAAAGTTTTAAAATCTTCCGCAATAATTTTCACGCCTTCAGCAATTTTTTTTGAATTTGAATTTAAAAACTGAAATTTTTCTTCGTCAAAAAAATATCTTATTTCAGTAGTCGGAAGTTCCCAAGTTTTTTTTGGTTCAGGCAGTCCGATAGTCAACAAAGGTTTTTCCGCAGTCATATCCGTGAAAATCATTGCACTGAAATGTGATGCAAGTCTTTTCACAAATTGCCAGTCCGTTTCATTCAGGCGAATAATCATATTTTTTATTGCTTTGTCGGTAACTTTCAACTGAATTTTCGCATCTTTAATCGTTTTGAAAATTTCTTCGTACTTCGCACTCAAATTTTGAAAAGTTTGGCTCTCAATTTTCCAATCCAACATACAAGCCGCGTCAAGTAAATTTATTTGTAAATAAGCATTATCCAAATCTTTTTGAAAACTCATATTTGAAATGCAGCCTTGAAAAATAATTTTTTTATTCGCGGAAATTTTTATTTTGTCGGCGTTTGCCTGTTCAAAAAATTTCTTGCCTTTTTTTTCGTCAACCAAAATTTTTATAGAGGCACTAGCCATTTCGTTAGCCGTGTGACTGATTGAAACGCTTACAAGTCGCAAATATTCAACTCCCTCAATCGTCACATCTTGAAAAATTATTTTTTCAGCCATTTAAAGCCTCCTGTTTAAACAATCATATTTAAATTTTTCAACAGAATTTTTTTCAATTTTTTTAATCAATCTGTTTTGTGCGTCATATTCAAATTTTTTTATATCAACGCGACCCGTTGCACTCTCAAAATCCTGCAAATCAAGCCAATCACGACGCTCCACGCAATTACTATTTAAATCATATTTAAACCGCGTCAAATGAAATTTTTCACCAAATTTTTTTCGCGATTCAATCAATCGCCCGCCATAATCAAAAATTTCTATTTCCGACTGAAAAAAATTTCTTTCCGGACGCTCAATTTTTTCAAAAATTTTTGTGTCGCCGATAATTTCATTCATCGGAGTATATGAAAAAAATTTTTCGCCAATTTCTGTTTTCATCGCCAAAAGTCTGAAAACTTTGTCATAACGATAGCTGAATTTATAGCCGCAAGGAGTTTTTTCAAGAGTCGGCAACGGAAAATTTTCATCATAAGCGTAATTTGTAATTTGACCGTTAATATTTTTCGTCAAAATTCGCCCGATAATATCGCGTTCAAAAATTTCGTGCCGCCAATCTTTCACATTCAAGCGAACTTTTTTTTCAATCAGCAAATTTTTTGTCGAATATTTTAAAATCGTTTCGCGGTCTTTGCTGTCAAAAATTTTTATCAAATTGCCAAAATTATCGTACTCAAAATTTCTTGTGAAACCGCCGAAATAAATTTTTTGCGTCAACAATCCATTTTCATAAGTATAAAATTTTTCTTTGCCTTGCCGATTTCTGAAAAAAATTAAATTTCTTTCGCTGTCATAATCAAAATTTTCTTCAGTTCCGTCCGCAAAAATAATTTTTGTCAGTAATTTTTTGTGATTCCGCTTGTAAAAAATTTTTTCGTCCTCAACAACCTGCAAATTCTGATCATCATATTCAAAACTTCGCGAATTTAATTTTGTAATTCTGCCGAGTTCGTCATATTCATTTTGAAAAATAGTTTTTCCGTCACGCCCGATAACTTTCTGAATTTTTTTATTTTCGTCATAAAAGTAAGTTAATATGCTGCCGTCAGGATAAATCACGCGAGTTAAAAAATTTTCGTCATAAAAATATTTTGTATTGCGTCCGAGTTCGTCTTTAATTTCAATTAAATTTTCACCTTCATAAATCAAAAAAATTTTATTATCTGTCGAAAGCGTAAAAATTTTTGGCTTGCCTACAAAATTAAATTTCCATTCGCCGACTTTTGAATTATATTCGCGTTCAATCAAAAAATTTTTCAGCATTTCGCATTGAGCATAATCAATAATTTTCAGTGAAAAATTTCCTGTAACAAAATCAATTTTAAACTTGTGAACACCGAGTTCAGGCAAAATCTCAATTTTTTTCAAAAAATCACCTCGTATAATGTCATCGTATGTCCTTTGAATAATTTCTACAGGAGAATTATACAATTTTATTCTATTACTTCGAGGAATAAAGATACAAAAATCAAGCGACAAAGCAACCTTTGATAAAGGAAAAATTTTTTTGGAGAAACAAATTTGAAATTTTTTCAGGATGAATGACAACATTGTTCATAAAGTCAGTAGTCTTTTTTTCAAGTTGTTTTTCGGTATGAGGAAGTTCTCCCGAAGGAACATTTTTCTTCAACATATTATTCAAATATTCGTCCGGATAATTTTCTTGATTGCAAATTCCCGTTTCATCGCCGAATAAAACCATTCCGCCTTCTTTTTTTGCCTTTGAAACAATTTCTGGAAATGTGACTTCTTGAAATTCTTTAACTGCCACTTCATTCTGTTTTGTAGTCCTCTTCTTTGCAGGTCTTTGACACTTCATTCCCCAACGTCTCAGATAATCTGTTATTGTCGTCAGTGGCATTTCAATTCCATATTTTTGCTTTATGAATTCTTGAATTGCTTCCCGACTCCACATTGAATATGGCAATTTAAAATAGTCCGGCGTGTATTTTATGATTGCAATTTTTATTATTTTCATTTTTCCGATATTTTTTCAGAACTTGATAGACGTAATCGTCGTTTATATTTAAAAGTTCTCCGATTTCTTTTACTGCATAACCTTTTTCTTTGAATTCGACTATTCTGCTTTTGACATACTCTCGAATTTCTGGCTTCGTTTTTTTTAAATTCATTCTTTCCATATTTTTATTTTACCAAATTTTTCGGATTTTTTGTCGCCGGAGTAATATCACACTTGGCAAATTATCAGCAGTAAGTTCTTTGACTTCTGCAACTAATGCTACAACTTCATCAAAATCCATTTTTAATTCCTCCAAAAATTTTTTCGTATTATACCACAAGAAAATCTCCGATGAAAAAATTCATCGGAGATAATTTTTTGCAGTGATGTCGTCGTTGTATTACAAAATTTTTTTCATGAGAAAATTTTTAGAAATTATTCTTTGAGCCACTTATAAACTGTCGGGCGTGAAACGTGATAATGTTTTGCAATTTTTGTTACTCCCATCGTGCGTTCATAATAATATTGCTTGAAAAGATCAAAATCCTTTGGACGTTTTTTTGTGGTGCGTCCTTTGTATTTTCCAGCGGCTTTTGCAATTTGAATACCTTCACGCTGTCTTTGCAAAATCAATTCTCGCTCAAATTCAGCTATTGCTCCGAATATGGTGAGCATGAACCGCCCTTGCGGCGTTGAAAAATCAACTTGTTCTTTTAAACTCTGCACTTTAACGTTTCTCGCCGTCAATGTTTCGACGATGTGCAACAAATCCGTCGTTGAGCGGGCAAGTCGTGAAAATTCCGAAACAATCAACTCGTCGCCATTTCTCAAAAAGTTCATCATCTCATCAAACTGCGGACGCTGAGCAGACTTTGCCGAAACTTTATCGACAAAAAATTTTTCAACACCAGCTTTTTCACGAAGTTCAACAATCTGCCGCTCTTCATTTTGTTCGATGGTTGACACTCTGACATATCCGACTTTCATAAAATCACCCCGCCTGCAGTTTAACCGCAAACGGGGCTTTTGTCTACAAAAATATAATTTTACAGCCGTAAAAATACATCAAAATAATTTTCAAATTTACATTTTCGCCGAAATATTTTTTTTATAAAAATCTGTCAATCTGGGGTACTCTCTATTTTTTCTAATTACAATTTTGAGATTTAAATATTCTCACGCAAAACATTTCTTTTAATTAAAAGTTGCGGATGATTTTTCTGATATTTTTTAATTTCGTTATTTTTCAAATTGGTTGTCCGCGAACCACAAACTACTCGCCAATATGTCATTTTACATTCCTTCAACGCCTCACTAAGATTTTTATCAGTATTTTCAAGTTGCACGAAAGCACTTTTTATGTGGCTGCCTTTCAATTCAATCAGATAGGCAGTTTGTTTCGTTTCATTTAAAATCAGGTAATCCGCACGACGTTCGCTCGTTTTGGGTGGCAAAATATCACCGTCAATTTTTATTTGCCTGACAAAATCATCGTCTTTGTTTACTGCGATATGCTCGCTATTATTTTCTTTAGAATGAATTTCCTTTTGTTTTTCGGTGCAATAAGTCGGGAAATTTAATAATTCTTGATAACTATTGACCCACATTGTTTTTCCCCTCTCGCTCCAGATACATCAAGTCATCTGCAAAACCGTTAATTTTATCGGACGCACCGTCAATCAATTCATTTTTTATCAAACCGTTTTCATCATCAACGGCGTTACTCACTGTTCCATCCGAAACAAAATAAGCAGAAAAATCTGTTTGTCTTAAAAGTTGCGTGGGAATTAAATTTTCCTTTTCCAATAATTTTGAAATGTTATAGCCTTCGTCCATCATTCGCCGAGTATCTAAAAGATTACTCAAAGTCCCCAAAATATATGGACTGTGTGTCGTAAGCACACAATCATTTTTTTCGGACAATGCAAGGGCAATATACTCTGCGATTTCTTTTTGAGAATTTGGATAGAGATGTGCCTCCGGCTCTTCGATTATAAAGCAAGTCGGTTTCTGTTTCAGGATATAATAATAAATCAAATTTAAAATCCACAAAACTTCCTGTTGCCCGGACGACGCAAATTTGATTTTTATTTTTTTTGAATCATCATCAAAAAGTTGCAAAAATTCTTCGCCGTTCAAATATTTGTATTTTCCTTGCAAAATTTTCCACATTTTTTCACGGACTGACGCTAAAAATTCAGGATTAAATTCAGCACCATTGTCCGCATAGACAAATTTTTCGGGCGATCTAAATACGGGTTTTATTTTTGTGACGCGATTTATATAGTCCGTCGTGCAATAATCAATCATATTTTTTTGCTCATCGTCAAAATTAAAAAATATGTGACTGAGCGACTCGGACAAAATTGAAAGCATGCTCCGCCCCGCAGGAATATAAACTATTTCTTTGTCATCGTTGAAAAGTTCGCTTGCCTCTCTGTAGAGCAAAGATTTTTCATTGGACGTTAATTTTGTGTCGAAAAATTTTCCCGCCCAATCAAGAATTTTTTGATTGATTTGCTTGGGATAATTTTCATTCATCTCAACATTCACGCTGTTACCATACTCAAATGAAACTAACGTATTTTCATTTATGTTATCACCAAAAAGATGAATAAACTTGTCACGCAACCTAAATTGAATTTCAGACTTAATCACAGGGTCAGCATAAGGGTTAATGAGTGCTTCCACAATGTCATTTTTTACAGTGCGAAAAAAGAAAATCGCTTTCGCCACAGTACTTTTTCCTGCGGCTTGCGGTCCGTCAAGCACAATCATTTTCGTTAAATCAATTTCGCAATTTTTTATCGGACCGAGATTTTTAATTATCAAGTGCTGTTTCATGCTCATAATTTTTTCTCCTCAATGATTTGCAATTAAATATTCAAAACTAGAATTTAAATGAATTTCATCGTGCGGCAACAAAATATATTTCCACGACTTACCGCCATTTTTTTTGTTGAAATCCGTCGCGGTTTCGCAATAAATTTTCGCCGCCTCCGATTTTA
Source organism: Selenomonadaceae bacterium (assembly GCA_017553205.1). Taxonomy (GTDB): domain Bacteria; phylum Bacillota; class Negativicutes; order Selenomonadales; family Selenomonadaceae; genus Quinella. The sequence continues at coordinate 28,554 of JAFZMV010000131.1, forward strand.
ATTTCACGTCTTCAGTTTGTAAATCAGATTTTTTCTTCACTTCGACCAAAAAAATTTTTTCCGCAGTTTCAACGACAAAATCCGACTCATAACGCGAAAAATTTTTGTAAAAAATATCAAATTGCTTTGCGGCAGGTCTCAACCACTTCAAAACCTCGTCATCTCGCTCCAAAATTCTTGCAAAAATTCTTTCAGAATCGCTGTCGAATTTGTGAAGAGTGTGGCAGGATTTTTTGCAACCTTGAAATATTTTTTTCGGCACTTCCGAAGGTTGCAAATTTGCATTCAGATTATAAATTTCGTCCGATTTTATTTTCCCGAAATAACTTTGCTCAATTCTCACAAATGGCAAAATCTTTGTCGAATCAAATGAAATTTCCTCGTGATAAAAATTTTCGTTCATTTGCCTATAAATTTCATCTGCCAAACTTTTTTGACGCTCATACATCAATTTATTTGTTTCATTCTCTGACAGATAACTCATAAAAAAATTTCTTGCGTCTTCAACAAGCGAATAAAGCAATTCCGCACTTTCCACATAGTCAACATTTTCATGAGAAATTACGCGGCGAATTATTTCAACTGCAATTTGATTAGCCGAAATTTTCTCGTCAACGTCAGATTTTATCTCAAAATTTTTTTCGCCAATCAATTCAGTTCCAAGCAAAGTGTCATCTGAAGATTGCCAACAAATATTTTTCGTGTCCAACTGAAATTTATAAATCTTTTGCTTGATTTTTACAGTCGGCTGAATAACTGCTCGCGGAATCGGAATTGTGTCCTTGATAAAATTTTCTATTACTCCGACGATTAAAATTACCAAAAACTGTGAGAAATTTTTAGCAGACGTGAAATGCGAATAGAATCTCACGAAAAAAATTTAGTATTTATTGTCGCCGGAGTAATACAAAGCCTTCTCTAGTTCGAGCACTACTTTTCAGTACCGATTCAGCCGCTTATTTTCTTCGTTAGCTTACTTTGCGTTCGATACCTTTCCTTGTTCCGATAATCCTATCTTTACATATCGCCTTAGGTTTTTGCTATGAGCCTGTAAGCTGAAATGTGCCTGTAACACATTAGGGTATTTCATATAAGCGATTTTTACTCTACCTCACTTACAACGATTCAACGTTACTTTGCATTTCTACAAAGCATGGCTTTAGACCCGTACATTCGCAAATTCGTCAGTCCCAGACGGGACATTCTAACCATAGCTATTTTATAGACTCCCGACATATAGGTAGCACCAACTGCCTCCAGTCAGCTTTCCTCAGCTTTACCTGTTAGGGCTACTCTCTGCCGACTTCACCGAGCTTCTGAGAACCTGTCTAAAATCTTTTGAGAATAAGGGTAAGTAAAGCCAGAACAGTCATCTGCATTGAAGTGTGAAGTTTACGTTCACAATTTTTCCACAAACGGCGATTCTTTTCCAACCACGCAAAAGTACGTTCCACAA